>JAEHDI010000928.1 GCA_016880505.1 Bryobacterales bacterium
GGTTGACAAGGCATATCCGCTTCGCTATAGTTTGTAAGGTATTGATCTGTCAACGGTTTGTCGACGGAGCGCAGCGTGGGTTCAAGCTCTTCGGACGTCGGAGGGGGCAGGCGTCCTGTTGGGGGTCGCTGTTGCCCAAAGCGGCGCCTTTGAAACCCATGTAAGTCCCCCCGGGTTCTTGACCTGACTGTTGATGGTGTGTTTGACCTGGAGACTTGGTCATGGCAGGCAACGCGGATGAGCGGCGGCCGAAACCTGAGGTTCCCGCCGAAATAACCGACTACGAGCAGCTCATCGATGACTACAGTCACTTTGCGCCTCCCGCCGAAGGGGAGGTGCTCCAGGGTCACATCCTCAAAGTCACCGACAAAGAAGTGATCGTCGATTTCGGGTACAAGTCGGAGGGGCTCGTACCCATTGCCCAGTTCGTCCAGCAGGACGGCTCGATTCAAGTTCACCCCGGCGACACCATCGACGTGATGATCGACCGCGGCGGCGCCGAGATCGAGGGTTACATCCTGCTGTCGCACGAGAAAGCAGTCAGGCTTCGGGCGTGGGAGAACCTTGAGAAAGCGTATCGCGAGCGGCTGATGGTTTCCGGCCGGGTCCTCGGGCGGATGAAGGGCGGGCTCTCGATCGATGTCGGAGTTAAGGCGTTCATGCCGGGATCGCAACTCGATGTGCGGCCGGTGCACAATCTCGACAGCTTCGTAGGGCAGGACATCCCCGTCAAGATCGTGAAGCTCAACCGCCGGCGCGGCAACGTGGTGGTTTCCCGCAAGGCGGCGATCGAGGAGGAGCTCCACAGCCGGAAGTCCGCGGTCATGGACGTCCTCGAAGAGGGCGCGCTGGTACGCGGTGTGGTAAAAAACCTGACCGACTATGGCGCGTTCGTCGACCTCGGCGGTATCGATGGATTGCTGCACGTGAGCGACATCTCGCACGGCCGTGTGGGGCACCCGTCGGAGGTCTTGCACGTTGGCGACGAGATCACCGTCAAGGTTCTGAAGTTCGACAAGGAGAAGGAGCGGATCTCGCTGGGACTCAAGCAGGCCCAGCCTGACCCTTGGGAAGTCGTCGAGGAGCGGTATCCCGTGGACCATCGGGTGATCGGTCGCGTGGTCAGTATCACCGACTACGGGGCATTTGTCGAGCTCGAGGCCGGCATCGAGGGCCTGATTCACATCTCAGAAATGACGTGGTCGCGGCGTATGAAGCACCCGTCGAAGGTTGTGAAAGTCGGCGATCAGGTGGAGGCCGTGGTCCTGGCGGTGCAGTCCAAGGAGCGGAGAATCTCGCTCGGCATCAAGCAGCTCGAGCCTGATCCTTGGACGACGGTGGAAGCGCGCTACAGCGTCGGGTCCGTCGTAGAGGGCAGGGTGAGGAAGCTCACGGAATTCGGCGCGTTCATCGAAATCGAGGAAGGCATCGACGGGCTGGTGCATGTTTCCGACCTGTCATGGACCAAGCGGGTCAAGAACCCGGCGGAGATCCTGAAGAAGGGTCAGATGGTCCAGGCTGCGATTCTGAGTATCGATGCGTCCAACCGGCGGCTTTCGCTCGGCATCAAGCAGCTTCAACCCGATGCGTGGGAGACTTTCTTCCGGTCTCATCAGATGGGCGACGTGGTGCGCGGCCGCATCGTGCGGGCAGTCAACTTCGGTGTGTTCGTGGAACTGGCGCCGGGCGTCGAGGCGCTATGCCACAACTCGGAGATTCCGGGAGCGGCGGATCGCCATCGTGAGGAGCCCGCGCTTCCCATCGGCGAAGAACTGGACTTCAAGATCATCAAGCTCAACGAAGCTGACAAGAAGATCGGGCTTAGCGTTCAGGCGGTCGCGGAGGATGAGGAGAGAAGCCGCCTGGAGGACTATCACCGGCAGGCAGCGGCCGCCACGATGACGATTGAGGAAGTGATTAATCTGAAAGGTCGGGGCGACATCCGCTCGTAGACGCGGCCTCCATGGTTTCACGAGAACAGTAGGAGAGGAGAAAGATGACGAAGGCGGATCTGATTGATGAAGTCTCGAGGGTTGTGGAGATGACCCGCAAAGACTCCGAAGTAATTGTGGACGCGATTTTCGAGAGCGTGGTACGCTCCCTGCGCACGGGGGAAAAGATCGAGATCCGCGGCTTCGGCAGCTTCCGAACACGGGAGCGCCGCGCGAGGGTCGGCCGTAATCCGAAGACCGGTGCGCGGGTCGAAGTTCCGCCCAAGCGGATCCCGTATTTCAAGCCGAGCAAGGAACTGAAGGACTTGGTGAACGAAGGCACGGCAGAGGCAGTATCGCCCGGTGTTTCAGCCCCGGAGGCGGCGTCCGCCGAATCCAACCCGACCTCATAGACGGCTCCTTCTGACAACAGCATGGACCGTCTTTGGAGCCCATGGCGCTACCGGTACGTCAGTCAGGCCGACGCAGGCGGCCCATGCATCTTTTGTGCGAAGAGCGCGGGGAACAACGATGCAGCGGACTACGTGGTTCATCGCGGGCACGGCAATTTCATCCTTCTCAACCTTTACCCCTACACGACCGGTCACCTCATGGTCGCCCCGTACCTTCACGTCGCGACGCTGGAAGAAGCGCCTGAGGAGACGGTGATCGAGATGATGAGGCTGACGCGGAAGGCCGAGGTCGCCCTTCGGTCGGTCTACCGGCCCCACGGTCTGAATATCGGAATGAACATCGGGGAATGCGCTGGAGCGGGCGTCGCCGGGCATATCCACATGCACGTGCTGCCGCGGTGGCCCGCCGATGCGAACTTCATGACAACGGTTGGCGAGACGCGGGTGCTGCCGGAAGACCTCGACGTAACCTACGAAAAGCTGCTCAACGCGTTTCGCGGAATTCTTTAGCCTTCGCTACTTTGGAGATTCCATGATCTGGCGGCTTCGTTCGCTGTGGCTCTCGTGCATGATGGCGGCGTGTATCCCGGCGGCCGAGCCGACGCGGGTGATCTTCGACACCGACATTGGCAACGACATAGACGACGTGCTGGCGCTGGCGATGCTGCACGCGTTTGAGTCACGCGGCAACGTGAAACTGTTGGCGGTTACGGTGACCAAAGACAACCGCCTGGCGGGTCAGACGGCGAGCGCGATCAACACGTTTTACGGACGGGAAGCCATTCCGGTGGGCGTGGTGCATAACGGCGTCACGCGCGGGGACGGAAACTATAACCGGGTGATCGTAAACCGCTACCCGCACGCGGCGAGTTTCGAGGACGCCGTGACGGTTCTCCGAAAAGCGTTGGCGGCGCAGCCGGACAACTCGGTGTCGATCGTGCAGGTCGGGTTCTCAACGAACCTGGCGCACTTGCTTGAATCTCCGGGCGGACGGGATCTGGCGGCGAAGAAAGTCAGGCGGCTCGTCGTCATGGCGGGAGACTTCGAGAGGCCGGCGTACCGGGAGTACAACGTCAAGGAGGACGTCGCGTCGGCGGCGAAGGTGTTCGGCGAGTGGCCGACGGAGATCGTTGCCAGCGGCTACGAGATCGGGGAGCGGATCAAGTACCCGGCGAAGAACATCGAGCGGGACTTCGCCTGGACGCCGCATCATCCGGTTGTGGAAGGATACCGGGCTTACATGAAGATGCCGTATGATCGCCAGACGTGGGACCTGACCGCTGTGCTTTACGGCGTGCGTCCCGAGGACGGATACTTCGATCTGTCGGGCCGAGGTACGATTCGCGTCGGACCCGGCGGAGAAACGCGCTTTGACGCATCTCCGGACGGCAGACACCGGTACTTGACGGTGAACGAAGTCCAGCGGGCGCGCATTCTGGAGGCGTTTCTTTATCTGGCCTCACAACCCGCGGCTCGATAGTGCTCGCGGCGCGCGTGTTCAAGTTCATTAGGGAGGGAATCATGGTGCATATCAGCGTGAGTCGGAGAGAGTTGTTGGCGGGTATCGCGGGTCTGCCGGCGGTGCTGGCGGCGAAATCGGCCTATAGGCCGAAGCTGTCCGTGCAGACCTATGTCTGGACGCAGGTGCTGAGCGAGCAGAAACGAACCCTGGCTGACGGCCTGGAGGAGATCTTCGCCGGGTGCAAAAAGGCGGGCTTCCGGGAAATGGAGGTAGGCAAGGAATTGCTGGCCCCCGACCTCAAGTCGAAGACAGCGGAGCTCCTGAAGAAGTACAAGATGCGGCTTACCAGCGTTTACGCGGCAGGTCCGATGTACGAGGCCGCGATGGCCGAAAAAACGATCGCCGAGGCGATCGAGACGGCGGAGGCCGCACGGGAGCTTGGCGTCAAGATGATTCTCTCGAATCCGAACCCGAAACCGAACCGGGGACGGAAGTCGGACGAGGAACTTGCCATCCAGGCTCGCTACGTGACCAGGTTCGGCGAGGAATTGCAGAAACGCGGGATGAGACTCGCCCTCCACCACCACAATCCGGAGATGGCGGAGAACGCCCGGGAATGGCGCCACCTGCTAAAGAACGTCGACCCGAAGCTGGCCGGGGTCTGCATCGACGTCGACTGGGTGATCCGCGGCGGCCAGGACGCGATGACGATGTTGCGCGAAGCAGGATCGAGGATCGTCAGTCTGCACCTGCGAAACTCGCGGCACGGTGTCTGGACCGAGAGCCTGGACGAGGGCGACTACGACTACGCTTCGGTGGCGGCGTTTCTGAAAGAGATCGGATTCCAGGGCTATCTCATCGTGGAACTCGCTCATGAGAAGGGGATGACGATCAGCCGCGCGCTCGTCGAAAACCTGCGTCGTAGCCGCGAGTACACCGAGGAAGTCTTCGGCGTCCGCTAATGCGGCGCAGGCCATCGTTTTCCGTGGCCTGCGAGGGCGGCAGACGACAAAAGGCGATCGTCTACCCCACGAGACATGAGAAAGACCACGCTGCTCAAGAAGTACATCCACGATCCCGAGATCCTTGTGATCCCCGGTGTCCCCGATCCCCTCTGCGCGAGGATTGCCTGGAAGATAGGCTTCAAGGCCGTATTCGTGAGCGGATACGCAAGCAGCGCCGCCACTCTGGGTGCTCCCGACGTCGGCCTCATGACGATGACGGAGATGGTGGAGTGTGCCGCCCGAATCGTCGATGCCGTGGACATCCCGGTCTTCGCCGACGGCGACACGGGCCACGGGAATGTCACCAACCTGATCCGGAGCATGCGCCAGTTCGAGAAGGCCGGCGTCGCCGCGATCTTTTTTGAAGACCAGGTGGCGCCAAAGCGTTGCGGCCATATGTCGGGAAAGCAGGTGGTTCCGGTCGAAGAGATGGCGGCCAAGATCAAGGCTGCGGTGGACGCCCGGATCGATCCGGATCTGATCGTGATGGCGCGGACCGACGCACTGGCGATTCACGGAATCGACGAAGCGATAGCCCGCATGCAGCGCTATATCGAAGCCGGCGCGGACATGGCCTTTATCGAAGCGCCGCAATCGATCGAACAGATGCGCCGCATCACAACCGCGATCA
>JAEHDI010000929.1 GCA_016880505.1 Bryobacterales bacterium
ACATCTTTCCTCTGTGCCTCACCGGACCTGCGCCAGCTCTTGCTTCACCTGCGGCAGAAGCCGGCGGTATTCCTCGCTCGATCCCCTGGCGGCAAGGAAGGCTTCAAAGGCCGCGCGGGCGCGCTCCTTGTCCCCTGCGAGCTTGTACAGCCGGCCGAGATTCATCTGGTAGATGGGATTGAGCTGGGCCGCTTTCTCGAAGTAATCGCGCGCCCTGGCTACGTCCCCTTTCTGAAACGACGCCATTCCCAGCTCGTTGTACGCCGGGGCGTATTCCTCACCCGATTTCAGGATCGAGTTGCAGGTCCGCTCGGCGTCGTCGATCCGTCCCGTCTCGCGGTAGGCGACGGCCAGGTGCTCCAGGCTGTCATAATCCGACGGGTTCCACCGCGCCGCCTGCTCCAACAGCGGAATCGCCTCGCTTTTGCGGCCCTGGCGAAGGTACAGCGAGCCGAGGCGGGAGTACAGCCCCGCGCTTCGGACACCACGCTTCACCGCGTCCTGGTACAGCTTGATCTCCTGGTTGCGGTTTCCGCCGTCCCGATACAGATCGCCCAGGCTCGAGTAGAGGGCCGGGTTCGATGGATCTTCCGCGATGGCCTGCCGCATCATTGCGATCCGCTGCGGCAACGGCAAGCCCGACTCCGCATACACGGCGAAGTGCAGGAGTTTGAGAACGCCGACGCGGTCCTTCGGATCGATGCCTTTGCCGGTCAGTTCGTATTCGCGCTGCGAGGACCCTCCGAGATACCCGAGGGATCTCAACTGCTCCATCGTGCGCCGGTCGGACGCCGCTGTCTCGACTTTCTCCCGTGCGCTTCCGGCGGCGGCATCGAGTTTCGCTTCGAGGTCCCGCGCTTCCGCCGCGTGGGTCGCAATCACATTCGAGATTTCAGCCGGGTCCTGCGCCAGGTCGTAAAGCTCGGGTCTTGGCGCGCGGACGAACTTCCAGCGATTCGTGCGGATGGCCCGCAGCTCCGTCCAACCCATGTTGAGCTTGGGGAACAGCGTCTCGGCGTAGGAATACTCCGTCGGGACCTCTTTGCCGCTGAACGCCGGAACGAGACTGCTTCCCTGCACGGCCTGCGGCGCCTTGCCGCCCATCAGCTCGAGCACGGTGGGCAGCAGGTCTACGGTTCTCGCCTGCTGCTTCACGCGGAGACCTGCCGGCACGCCCGGCCCCGCCATCAGGAACGGAATGCGCAGAGTGGTGTCGTAGAGAAAGACGCCGTGCGCGTACTCGCCGTGTTCGGAGAAGCTCTCGCCGTGATCGGACAACACCGCGAGCAGCGTGTTCGTGCCGATGGCCGCGAAGAGACGCCCGAGTTCCTGGTCCGTGTAGGCGATCTCCCCGTCGTAGGGCCGGCCCTTGTACTTTTCCCGGAACCCGGCGGGCGGGTCGTACGGCAGGTGCGGGTCGTACACGTGAACCCAGAGGAAATACGGCTTGCCCGATCGCGAGCCGATCCACCCGATCGCGCGGTCCACTACCTCGCCGGCGCGGCGCTCGCGGTTTTCGCCCATCTCGTCGTCGTAGACCGCGAATCCCTGGTCGAATCCGAAGCGCTTCTTTAGCACGGAAGAGCCGACGAACGCGGCCGTGTCCCAGCCCTGCTGCTGGAGTATATGCGCCAGGGTCGTATCCGAGGACCGCAGGACGAATCCGCCCGTGTCCCGGACCTTATGCATGGTCGGGAGCAGTCCGGTCATCATGCTCGCGTGCGAGGGTGAGGTAAGCGGCGCCTGGGCGACGGCGTTTTCGAACACCACGCCTCGCCCCGCGACACTGTCGAGGTTCGGAGTTTCGATCTTCGAGTAGCCGTAGCATCCCACGCGGTCGGCTCGCAGCGTGTCGATCGTGATCAGGACCACGTTGACGCGGTGCAGCGCCGGGACAGCAGCTTCTTTATTAGACGACTGGCAGCCGGCGAGGAGAAGCAGGCCGGCGACGGGGAGACAGCGGCAATTCATTGACGAAGACTGTTATTTTACCGCGGCGAACAGAAAGGCTGTGGGGGCAAGACATGCTCGCCCCCACCATTCAGAGGACTTACCAGGAAAGGCGCATCGTGAGCTGCAACTGGCGCGCGTCCTGCATGCTGTAGTTGGTCAGGACGATCCCGTCGTTGCCGGGGCTCCACTCGTTGCCCGGCGTATTGAATACATTGAAGAAATCGGCCTGGAACTTCAGACCGACCCGCTCGCCGAGCGGGAAGTTCTTGAAGATGGACACATCGGTGCTCCAGCTCCGGGTGGACGCGATGGGTTGGTTCCTCCAGGGATGGAGGTCGCCCGAGGTCCTGTCCACCGGCTGCAAGGTGCCGTCGTTCAGCTTCACGAACACGTCGTTGGAGCCGTAATAGCCGTAGTTCGGATCGATTTCTTCGTTCAGGCTGTTGTAGTTCGCCGGGTACGGCCAGAGAGGCTGGCCGGCCGGCTTGTAGTTGGACGGCACGCCCATGATGCCGTCGGGCTGGTTGATCTGGTGGGCGGGGATGTAGCCGTTCCACATCAGGAAGCCGGGAATGCACTCGCCGCTCCGGCAGTCCTGAATCGGATACTTGTGCCCGTAGTACTCGATTTTGTCACCGGTTGGGTAAATATCGGTCGGCAGGCTGAAGTAATGGCTGCGCAACCGGCCCATGCCGCTGATCTGCC
>JAEHDI010000930.1 GCA_016880505.1 Bryobacterales bacterium
ACCTGTACAAGCGGAGGGAGGCCACGAGCTGGCGGCCGTGGGGCGGATTAATGAACGAGCAAGACGTCGCCGCGGAGAAAGAACGGATCGGCAAGGAACTCTCGTCGATGAAGACGTCGGCGGACTTTCCACTGGAGGTCCTGCCCCTGGCTACCGCGAGGAACCAGGATGAGGCGGCGGCGATTGCGAGGGGCGACTCCGACGTCATCATCTCCTATGCCGCCAGCGGGGACGGGCGGATCTTCGAGACGCTGACCGTTCCGGGCAAATGGCATCTGATGTTCCTGCGGCACCGCTCCGGCCCGGTCTACTTGTGGTACGAGATCGCGCACCCGCGGTTCTTACGGAAAACCGTGGACGAGTTCGGACAGCCCGGCATGGACGTGCATGACGTGGTGGTGGACAACCATGCCGAGATCTTGATTCGACTGCGAGCGCTGGGCGCCCTGAAGAACACGATGGGCAAGCGGATCGTGGCGGTCGGCGGGCCGAGTGGTTGGGGCGCCGGAGGCAGGAATGCGCCGGATCTCGCCAGGGAGCAGTTCAAGTTCGACCTTCAGACCGTGCCGTATCCGGAGCTCGGCGAACGGATCAAGCGGGCGCGGGCGGATTCGGCGCTGGTGAAACGGTGTCAGAGCGAGGCGGAGAAGTATCTCAAGGACAAGGCAGTACGGCTTGAAACCTCGCGGGAGTTTGTCCAGAACTCGTTCGTGCTGACGGAAGTGCTCCGCGATCTGCTGGATGAGGCGAAGACGGATGCACTCACGATCAACCAGTGCATGGGCACCATTATGCCGATGTCGGAGACGACGGCGTGCCTGCCGTTGAGCCTGCTGAACGACGACGGGTACATGGCCTTCTGCGAGTCCGATTTCGTGGTTATCCCGTCCGGTGTGCTGCTGCATTACATCTCTGGCAAGCCGGTGTTCCTGAACGACCCGACGCATCCGCACGACGGCGTGGTCACGATTGCCCACTGTACTGCTCCCCGGAAGATGGACGGGCTGCATGCCGAGCCGGTGCGCGTCCTGACGCACTTCGAGTCGGACTACGGAGCCTCTCCGAAGGTGGAGATGCGGAAGGGGACGAAGATGACCAACCTCGTGCCGGATTTCGCCAGTCGCAAGTGGGTCGGTTTCGAAGGCGAGGTGATCGACAACCCATTTATGGCGATTTGCCGCTCCCAGGTAGATATCACAATTGAAGGGAGCACGGAAAAACTGCTCGAGCAGATGGGCGGGTTCCATTGGATGAGCTCTTATGGTGCGTACGTGAAAGAGACGAAGTACGCGCTGCGGAAGATCGGCGTGGAGCTTGTGCAGTTGACGTAATCGGCGGGCCCCCGAAAAAGCAGAACATTTACAGCCGGGAATGTTTTGATCGATAATATTGGCCTATGCCCGTGTACCGGATCCACCGGTTGAAGGAAAACCAACGGCAGCAGTTCCGATGGGCGCCGCATACAACCGGCGCCACTGACGTCAAACCGAAAGACTACGAGCCGGCCGGATCGGTTGAGGCCGCGAACTCGTATTCGGCGTGGTTCGCGCTTAAGGACGGTGAGGATGCGCTGAAGGTCGGCGACCTGCTCGAGTCGGAGGGCGGCGATCTCCTGATTTGCAAGTACGTGGGCTTCGAGGCGGCCCGATGGGTGCTGCCGGAGGCGAAGCCGGGAATCGAGAGCGCTCCGCCAGCGGTGGAGAACAGCCGGAACGAGGGCGCGGCGGCCTTTTCAGGGTAAGATAGGGAAATGCAGTCTGATACCGACCCTGGCGGCCGGATCAACCTCTTCTCTTTGGTGGCCTACATCCCCGATCCGCTTGGCGGCTACATGGACCAGCTCCGCCAGGAACTTGTGCCTTCTTGCCGCCTGAGGGCGCACGTCACCGTGCTGCCGCCCCGCCCGATCTCCGAAGAAGCCGGCAAAGCCATCGAGCAGTTACGAAGCCAGTTGCGAGACCTCGTGCCGTTCGACGTTCAAGCGAAAGACGTCGACATGTTCTCCATCACTTCCGTGGTGTATGTTGCGGTGGGGGCCGGCTTCAACAAGCTCAGGCGCATGCACGACGTGCTGAACTCCGGCGCCCTGAAGTTCTGCGAGCCCTATCCTTACCACCCGCACCTCACATTGGCGCAACAAATGACGCCCGAACAGATCGGCGGAGTCTACGAAACGGCGCGTATCCGTTGGGCGCAATGTCCTTTTGAGCGCGTATTTCCCGTGGATGTTCTGACGTTCGTTCAGGGGACTGCGATGGGAACCTGGATTGACCTCGCCGAGTGCCCAATCGGGCAGCCGGTGGCGACCCCCGGGTGGCCGTAGGGTGATCAGCTACTCAAACATCTCCATCTGATCGGTTGGGGCCGCTTTCTTCCGCCGCCTTTGGATTGGGCTACCGACAACTCCAACGACATGAAATTCTCGTAATGCCGTCTTGGGCACGAAGATTCGCTGGTTGTTGGACACCGGGTTCGGAGGCACGACAGTGAAGCCAGAAGCCTCCAACTGTAGGAGATTGTTGGACAAAAGACCATCCATCAACTCGCCGTCGTTGAAACACATCCGAACCCACAAACCTTCGGTTTTCGGCCTCGTGTGGAAAAGTCCTGGGCTGGCGCTTCCTCCCGGAGCCTCGAAATCTCTAACAAAACAAACAGCTTTGATCTCGCTGTAGGGAACCACTAAGACGCTGCCCGTAGGGCTCAGCAACTCGACGCCTTCGGGCTGGAGATAGTCGTGCGGGTTCACGAAGCCTGTCACGGGCTCCCGGTCGAACCGCCGGATTACCACTTTCTTGCTGGTTGACGCCGCCAAGCACTTCCCTTTCTCGAAGCTTTGCTACCAAACATTTCCGGAGGTATTGTATCATTGGCACAATGCAGGAGACGTCCTTAATCGGAACACAAGTTCGGGCGTTCCTGAATTCCTGCCGGGTTGAGAAGGGGTTGGCCGAAAACACGGTAGAAGCTTACCGAAGGGATCTTGGGAAGTTCTTATCTTTCATGGGTGTCGAAGCTCCCGGCGGAATTCCCCAGGCCGACGAACTCGGGCGATACCTCGATTCGTTGTATCGATCCGGGCTGGCAAGTAGATCCATCGCGAGACACCTGACTACGCTGAGAAATTTCTACGGCTTTTTAGCGCGGGAAGGGCAGATCGAGTCCGACCCGACGAGTTTCCTGACGAGTCCCAGGCAGTGGAAGAATCTCCCGAAGTATTTGAATTTAGAGGAGATTAATCGGTTGACGATGGCGCCTGATCCGGCCAGACCCACGGGTGTGCGGGACCGCGCGATGTTGGAGTTGCTGTACGCAACCGGATTGCGGGTCTCGGAATTGTGCAACTTAGAGCTTTCCGACCTGGACCCGGCACTTGGCATCCTGAGGGTGACGGGCAAGGGTGGGAAACAGCGAATCGTTCCAGTCGGCAAAGCGGCAGTTGCAGCGATTGAAGCCTACGTGGCGAGCGCGCGTCCGCTATTGCTGCGAAGCCGAGGAAGTCGTTACCTTTTTGTAACGGCTCGGGGCGGCCGGCTTACGCGGCAGGCCTTCTGGAAGCTCCTGGCTGTGCATGGAAAGCGGGTGGGGATATTCCGCAGGCTGACTCCGCACGTCGTGCGGCACAGTTTTGCCACCCATCTGCTGGAAGGGGGAGCGGACCTCCGAAGCGTCCAGATGATGCTCGGACACGCGGACATCTCCACGACCCAGATATACACCCATGTCCTACGCTCGAGGTTAAGAAAAACAGTGGACCAGCACCATCCTCGACGATAGCGGCCCCTCGGTGGCCCGAAAGGACTCACCCGAGAGCAAATGCGATGAGCGACTACATGTTCATGCTGGAGAACCACCTGAGTGCGCCTCAGAACCGGGTGGTGAAAGAGGTCCAGGCGGCGGCGGAGCACGGCAACGTGAACCTGTTCTTGACAGGCGGTGCTGTCCGGGACATGCTGGGCGGTTTTCCCATCCGGGACCTTGACTTCACCGTCGAGGGTAACGCCCTGAAAGTGGCGAAGTTGGCGGCGGAGCGGGCGGGAGCGACGCTGCTGAAGGCCGACGAAGAGCGTAGGACAGCCGATCTCATCTTTCCTGGCAGCGTTACCGTGGAGATCGGTATGGCCCGGAGCGAGCGGTATTCAAAGCCAGGCAAACGCTCCCACGTGTCTCAATCGACGATTGTGGAAGACCTGCGTGGGCGGGACTTCACGATCGACTCGATCGCTCTGTCGCTGAACCGGGCTTCGCTCGGCTTGCTCCTCGATCCGAATAATGGCCAAGCCGATCTTGAGCACCGGGAACTCCGGGCGGTACACAACCACATTTTTTTCGACGATCCCGGGCGACTCCTGCGGCTGGTGCGTTTCCGCGTCCGTTTTGGAATGGTGGTGGATGAGAGGACCCAGCAACAATACGAAAACGCTCGATTGGAGGCTCTGGAACGGCTGATTCCGCCGCGGCGGCTATTTAAGGAACTGCGGGAGATTGCCGATGAGACGAGCCCGGGCGACGTTCTGGCGGCGCTCGAGACGGAGAAACTGCTGCCTTTGTTCTCCGAGGCACTCGCCGGCCCGAAGCTGAACACGGCAGGACTGGCGAAGTGGCAAAAGGCAAAACAGGCGATTCCATTCGGTGTGGAGATTGGGGCAAACAACCTCGCGCTTCTCCTGTATCTGCTGACGGAGAAACTGACGCCGAAGGAACGAGCAGCACTGGTGAAGTCAGTGTCCATGCACAAGTCGGAGATCGACCTGTGGCAGACGCTGGAGGCGAAGACGCGAAAGCTGGAGAGATCCGTCGGTTCGGCGAAGATTCATAAGCCGTCACACATCTACCGAATCCTTTCAAGCGCTGCGGGCGAGCAGATCCTGTTCCTGCTCATACGGTCGCAGATCCGGCTCGTGCATGACCGAATCAAGAACTATTTGCAGAAGTACCTGCCGGCTGCGCAGGAGATCACGGACGCCCAAGTGGCGGCAGCGGGTCTCCAGCCCGGCACAGCGAAGTTCAAGAAACAGAAAGAGGAAATGATTGTCGCACGACTGGACGGACGAGTCCGGAAACCGGCTGCCGCCGAGGAGCCTGAAGAGCATGCGGCCACCGTTCCAGCATCGGCGGAGAGGACAGCATATGGGACCAATCGATCGGCGAAGATTTCTCCTGGGCGCAAGCCTGGCTCTGCCGGTGCGCGGCGCTGAGACTAAGATACAGATCGGGACCGTCGGAGTTCGAGGCCGCGGCCGGGATCACATTGAGGAGATCGCGCGGCGGCCTGACAGTCTCGTGGCGGCGGTGTGTGACGTCGACACCGCGCAGACCGAGCGGGCGGTGGCGCTGGTAGAGAAGCTCCAGGGCAGCAAGCCCAAGGTTTACCAGGACTACCGCAAGATGTTGGATGACCAAGACGTCCAGGCTGTCTCCATCGCCACATGCAACCACTGGCATGCGCTGCACGCGATCTGGGCCTGTCAGGCTGGTAAAGATGTCTATGTCGAGAAGCCGGCGAGCCACAACATCTGGGAAGGGCGCCGGATGGTTGAGGCGGCGCGGAAATACAGCCGCGTCATGCAAGTGGGCATGCAAAGCCGGAGCATCCAGCATAAACGCAGGGCGATGGACCTGCTTCGACAGGGAGTGATCGGCAAGATCTACATGGCGAAGGGCATCTGCTACAAGCGTCGCCCTTCGATCGGGAAGAAGCCGGACGGCCCGGTACCACCGGGAGTCAATTACGACCTGTGGCTCGGGCCGGCGCCGATGCGGCCGTTCAACGAAAACCGTTTTCATTACAACTGGCACTGGTTTTGGGACACGGGCAACGGCGACATCGGAAACCAGGGCGTCCACGAGATGGACATCGCGCGATGGGGTCTGAACAAGAGTACGTTGCCGAAGGTCGTACATTCGAGCGGCGGGAAGCTCGTCTATGACGATGACCAGGAGACGCCGAACACGCAACTGTCGGTTTTCGAGTGGGACGATTGTCAGCTCCATTTCGAGGTCCGCGGCCTGCTGACGGGCGGCGAGAGCAGCATCGCCTACGACGGGCGGAATTTCATCGGC
>JAEHDI010000117.1 GCA_016880505.1 Bryobacterales bacterium
AGGAAATTTCACCCCGATCTCAACCCCGGTGACAAGTCCGCCGAGGAGCGTTTCAAAAAGATCCAGGAAGCTTACGACATCCTGGGCGATCCAAAGAAGAAGCAGATGTACGACCAGTTCGGCTTCTACTCCGCCTCGGGTGCGCCGGGGGGGCAGGAGGGATTCCGGGCAGGTCCGGAGATGGGTTTCGGCGGATTTGATTTTTCCGATCTGTTCAGCGGCGCCGGTTCCCGAGCCACAGGTGGATCCAGCAACGCCTTCCGCGACATGTTCAGCCAGTTCTTCAGCCGCGGTGCGCACGGCACGGAGGCTCGTGGGCCGGAGCGTGGATCCGACCTCGAGTACGGTCTGAGCGTCGACTTCTGGCAGGCCATTCGTGGTACCCAAGTGCGTCTGGACATCAACCGCCAGGAAGTCTGTGACGTGTGCGGAGGCTCCGGAAAGCATGGAGGCCAGTCCGCCGTCTGCCCGGAGTGCAACGGCAGCGGCACCGTGACTCAAATGGCCGGCGCGATGCGCTTCAGCCTGAGCTGCCCGCGTTGCGGCGGACAGGGGAGACTTCGAGACTCCTGCGAGAAGTGCCATGGTGATGGCCGGCTCTCCAAGGCCGAAACGGTGGAAGTCAGAATCCCTCAGGGCGTCAAGAGCGGTGACCGTCTCCGCGTGCCAGGCAAAGGGAACTCCGGAGCCGGGGGTGGCGCGGCTGGCGACCTGTACATTACGGTACGGGTCGAACCACACCCCTTTTTCCAGCGGGAGGGCGACGATATCGAGATCCGCGTCCCGGTCACGGTGAGCGAGGCCGGCCTCGGGGCCAAGATCGAAGTGCCGACCATCGATGGACGCGCCCTGCTGAAGGTCCCCCAGGGTACTCACAGCGGACAGAGATTCCGGCTGCGCGAAAAAGGCGTGTTCAACGCTCGCAAGGGCGCTCGCGGCGATCAGATTGTCGAGGTCCTCGTCCAGTCGCCGAAGGTGCGCGATGAACGGACCAAGGAGATCCTGCGCGAGCTGGCCACGCTGAACCCGGAAGATCCGCGCGCTGAGCTGTGGTCAAAGGTGTAACCGATGCCGAAACGTAGATCGAAAGCCGCATACATGATCTCCGCTGTGGCCGAGCAGTACCAGCTCCATCCGCAGACCCTGCGCCTGTATGAGCGCGAGGGGCTACTGAAGCCGTCCCGCAGCGAGGGCAACACACGCCTGTACACGGACGACGACCTGGAGCGCCTGGAGGTGATCCTTCAGTTGACGCGCGAGCTCGGTGTTAATCTCGCGGGTGTCGAGATCATCCTGAACATGCGCGAGAAGATGTCGGCGATGCAACGGCAGATTGAGGAATTCGTCGCGACGCTGAACCGGGAGATGGCTACGCACTTCCACTCGCCCGAGCCGGCGGAGCATACTTCCTTGATCCCTGTGATTCACTTAGCCCCGCTCGTTGTGCAGAATGCACCCCGGCGGCGCAAGCGGCGGTCCCGCGACGAGGACTCCGCCGCCATTGCCGGTTAGGCTTGACGCCTATCGCATCGTCTGAAGGTATTCGCCGGTGACCGCGTCGACAAAGATGGAAAAGTTGCTGCTGGCGACCGAATCACCCCAGATCACGCGCCACGCCGGATCGGGGAATTGGGGTGTCCATTCGAGAATGAACGAGATCGGCATCTCGGGATTCTTCTTCGCGTAGTCGGCGCCCTTCTTTAGCGCGATCTCGTAGGCTTTGTCCGTATCGGTCTTTACGGCAGCCACCAGAAACGGTTTGGCCTGTCCCCGGGGTCCCGACCATCCTTCCTCCAGCCCGGCGAAAACACCTTTGTGGAGATTTCCCGCCGACTCCACGACCGAACAAGTGTAGCTTCGAGCGCGTCCGCGGCTCTGGGAGACGAAAGTCGCTTCCCATGCGCCGGACGCCCCGGCGGCGCTTTTCACTTCCGAGATCGGTATGCTGCGCACCCGCAGTACCTGGACGTCCGGAGCCCACTGCCGTGCCATTCCGTACATCTGATAGAAGGCCTTCTGGCCGGTGATGGGATCCGCGGGCTTCTCGGGCTCTTTCGCCTTCTGCGCCGCAGGTTTCGGCGCCGGCGAGCAACCTGCCAGCAAAAGAACAAGCGCGAGAAAAAAAAGGACTTTGGAATGCCATTTCATGCTGAAATCCTACCTCGTACCGGCAGTAGCGGCAACTCAGGATGTTGCGTCCCGGCGGCTACGAGCCCTTGCCATCGTCCTTCCACCACGCCTCGATGGTGGCTCGATAACGCGAGTACAGATAAGACGTGAGCAGCAGCAGGACACCGAGCACCGCGAACGCCGTCACCCGGTAGATACGGCGGAGCAGCCACACATCGTAGAGATATAGCTTGAGGACCACGGCCGCCAGCAAGCCGAGGCCGAGAAGGCGGTTGACCCTGGACCTCGCCAGCACCCCCGCCGTCACCAGGGCCAGCGCATAAAACGCCATCAGGATCGAGAGCGAAGTGCTCCGAAGGCTCGGAAGATTGTCAGCCGTCGCACTGCGCGCGGCCCAACCGAAAACTTCCAGCGCGAATGCCCAGAGGACCACGGCGTGCGCGGCGACGTACGATGCCAGCGCGTAGGGTCCGGACCGCGTCCAACGCGCTGCGAGGAAAAGAGACGCCGCCGCGGTTGCGAAGGTAAGAAAGCGCAGATTCGCGACCGCATGGTACGCAGCCGGGTCGCGATAGAGGCCGGCATCGACGAACAGAAGCCGCGCGCCCGTAAGTGCGAATACAACCATGGAAGCGTGCAGCCATCGGCGCTCGCGAACACGAGCGGCGATCCATGCCAGCGCCGCGGCTTCAACCGCCCACGCCATCGTGATATGGTACCCGGCAAACTGTATCGGGATCGCAAGCGTCAGAAAGCCCAATCCCAACCCGGCGCAAAGCACGCCGGCGACCCCTGACGTCCCCGCCATCGGACGAAGACGCAGACCTAGGGCCAGGTGCACGACGCCGAGCACGGCCGCGAGAACCCCGAGCCAGGACGAGCCGTCCGCTGAGAGAATTTGGTAGCTTGCCGCGAAGTAGACCGTGCCGCTCAGCGCCGCCAGCAGCATCTCCGCATTCCCAGGTTCGGCGCGGTGCGCGAACACTCGCCACGGCAGCCAGGCGAAGTGCAGGAAGAACGCCACCGTAAGCAGAACGAATACCGCGCCCGTTTGGACTGGAGATTCCGCATCCCCGCGCCACGCCGCGTACCACAGCCAAAAGCTGGCGAAAGAGACCAGCGAGAGATACCCTCGCTGCCGCCGTTCCGCCACCACGAATCCTGCCGCGGAAAGCCCGAGGGCCGCGATCAGATAGGTGGTATGCGGAGTCCAGATCGCGTACAGAGCCCAAGCCGCCAGAAATTGCGCCGCCGCGAGGACGACGCGTCCGCGGGCCGTGCTGAAGAGCAAGTAATATGCGACCGCGTAAACGGTAGCAACAAGCCTCTTCTCCGTGCTGAATCGGTCTTCCAGCCAGAAGCCGAACAGTGCGGCAGTCGCGAGGAACGCCATCGCCTCTACGCCTCGCCACTTCCGGGATCTCGAGACAGCGGCCGCTCCGGCGCTCAGAAGAAAAACGTACCCCAGGAAGAACCACGGGCGGTCTTCGCTCGTGCTCAACAGCAACGGTGTTGCGTAGCCGCCGATGAGTCCGAGCGCGAGGACGGTGCGCGACTGGTAGAACAGGGCAATCGCTCCAGCCATCAGTGTGGTGGACACCATCAGCAGGAACGCCAGGGGCTGTGAGATGAGCCCGTAGAAGCCGAAAGCGGCATAAAAAGAGAGGTAGAGGATGGAGACGCCCGAACCCGACAACCCCTGCGAATAAACCCTGTGGCCGCGCCGGAAAAAAAAGTGTCCCAACCCGAGGGCCAGAAGTCCGGCGAGGATCCCCAAGAGAATCCTCCCGCGCTCTCCGATCCACTGGTTGTCCACCGCGTACTTGAAGAAGAAGGCCGCTCCGAGGGTGAGTGTGACGGCTCCCACGCGGTTGATCAAGGTTAGCCCGAACCGCGTCTCGAGCCCTTCCGAAGAGCTCGTCGTCGTCGGTGCCGGCTCGGGAGGGCCCGGCTCAGCCGTCTCCTCAAGAACGGGTTGTTCCTCTGCCGGCATCGGTTCGGCGGCGGCAGCCGGTTCGGGGGGCAAGGCGCGCGAAATCCCTAACGAGGTCTCAACGTGTTCGAGGCGGCGCTCGACCTCCTCCATTCGTCGCAGCAGGCGCAGGATGGCCTGGGTTAGCGCATCCATGCGCTCATCGGCCGGTAAACGCATCGTTCCATTAGTGTATGAGCAGCTTACGGCCGGCGCCACTCATATTTTTCAGGTTGGGCTTGTTTACAACAGTAATGAGCCGTGCCCGGAAAGAAGTTGTGCCATAATTAGGGCAACGTTACCGGGAGGTTCTCCCTATGAAACAACAGCAAGTCCTTCGAGTCGTTGCCGGACTGGTGGCGGCAGCGGGACTCGTACTCGGGCAGCCGGCGGGCCAACAACCCCAACAGCCTCCAAGCGGCGGTGCTGGCGGCACCACGGGAGGGACGCGTACTCCGACGCCCACCCCGACACCCACGCCCACGCCCGATTCCAGGGAGCGATTCCCTCAGATGGGTGAGCAGCAGCAACAGCCTACGTTCCAGGAGATGCGCCGCCCTGTCTTTCTCACGGGAAAAGTGATCCTGGAAGACGGCACACCGCCGCCCGATTCGGTCACCATCGAGCGAATGTGCAACGGTCTGGCGCGTCCCGAGGGTTACACCGACTCCAAAGGGCGGTTCAGCATCGAGCTTGGCCGGAATACGATGATGATGGCCGACGCTAGCGTCTCCGGTGCCAATGACCCTGCATTCAGCGGGATGGGCGGCTTGGGCAGCAGCCGTGGCGGGTTCGGCAGCACAAGCA
>JAEHDI010000931.1 GCA_016880505.1 Bryobacterales bacterium
GGCCTCGATGGTTATCCGGTAGCGACCTGGAATCACGCTGGGGAATGCAAAAATGCCGACATCATTGGTCTTGGTGGTGCGTGTAACATTGGTGTCGATGTTGGTCAGCTTGACGGTGGCTGCGGGAACCACGGCCTGCGATGGATCGCGAGCCGTGCCCCGGACCGTGCTGACACCAGCCTGCGGCCAGGCCACGGCCACCACGATGAAAGCTGCCAGACAGGAAAGAATGACGAAACGTTTCAGCATGGGCCCTCCTTGGTCCCCCCACTGTGTCGATATCCCGACACATACGAGACCGACCCTGAGCAACGTGACCAGACAGCCCTGCGCCCCCGCGCGGAAGCGGTAGGGTTAACGTCCTGAAGATTAGTGCAATCTGGCGGGTTTGTCAAGGGTCATTTTTTCGAAAGCCTTTGGGCGGATTTGCCAGGCCACGGCGTCGCGCGTGGACGTACACGCGGCAGTCCGCCGCCACCGCCCCGAAGCTCGTTCCGGCAGATACGATGGCATATACTAGGCGGTGCATGCGACACAGCGGGTTCGGCTGTCTTGTGGCGCTGATTGCGCTTCTGGCCTGCAAGTCCCCGGACAAGAGCGCGCCGGCAACCGAAGCCAAGCCTGTCCGACGCCCGTTTAACGTCGTCCTGGTCACCATCGATACGCTGCGTGCCGACCATTTGCACTGTTACGGATACCCGAGTATCGAAACACCTGTCATCGACAGTCTCGCGCGCAGAGGCGCTCTGTTTGAAAACGCCGTCGCACAGGCGCCGCTCACGGCTCCCTCCCACGCCAGCATCTTCACCGGGCAGTATCCGAACGTGCACGGGGTGCGCAACACGGGGATGTTCAAGCTGCCGCCCTCAGCGGCGACTCTGGCGAAGATCTTGCAGCAGCAGGGGTGGGAAACGGCCGCGTTCGTCGGAGCGGCGGTCCTAAAGAAGACCTTCGGCCTCAACCAAGGCTTTGCCATCTACGACGACGAGATGCCGAAGGCGCCCAGGACGCTCCAGTACGGCGAATACGCCGAGCGCCCGGCGGCAGAGGTTGTCAACCGGGCCGTGCAGTGGCTCAACGGGCAGTCCGGGAAGCCGTTTTTCCTGTGGGTCCACCTCTTCGACCCGCACGCGCCGTACGCGCCCCCGGCTGCCTACAAGCTGAGGTACGCGGGAAGGCCATATGACGGGGAGATCGCTTACGCCGACCACGAGTTGGGCCGGCTGTTTGACGCCGCCGACCGAAAGGCTCCGCAGGACACGACGTTGACCGTCCTCATGGCGGATCACGGAGAAAGCCTCGGCGACCATGGCGAGTTTAGCCACGGCGTTTTTCTCTACGATGCAACGCTGCGGATCCCGTTGGTGATGGTTGGCCCCGGGATTCCCCCTGGCCGACGTGTGAGAGAACAAGCCCGGACCATCGACATCCTCCCCACTATCCTGGACCTGATGGGCCGCCAGCCACCTTCTGCCGTACAAGGCATCAGCCTGGCTCCGGCGTTTTTCAGCAA
>JAEHDI010000932.1 GCA_016880505.1 Bryobacterales bacterium
AGCAGTGGGATGTCTTCCGGCCGCTCGCGCAGCGGTGGAACGGTGACTGGGAAGACGTTTAACCGGTAGTAGAGGTCGGAACGGAACTGGTGGTCCCGTACCATGCCCTCCAGGTCGCGGTTGGTTGCGGCGATGACACGGGCGTCCGTGCGGATTGTCCGCGAGCTTCCCAGCCGCTCGAACTCTCGTTCCTGCAGGACGCGTAGCAGCTTGGTCTGCAGCTCGAGCGGAATCTCGCCGACCTCGTCCAGGAACACGGTGCCCCTATGCGCGAGTTCGAACCGGCCGATGCGCTGCGCGATCGCCCCGGTGAAGGCGCCTTTCTCGTGGCCGAACATCTCGCTTTCGAGCAAGCCCGTGGGAATGGCAGCACAGTTCAGCTTGACAAACGTTCCCGGCCGCCTGCTGCTCAGGGAGTGAATGGCGCGCGCTACCAATTCTTTGCCGGTTCCGGTCTCCCCATAGATGAGCACGTTGGAGTCGGTCGGGGCCACAGTCTCGACCTGCTTCAGGATCGCTTTAAGCGCTGCGCTCTGGCCGACGATTTCCTCGAACTGGTGCTCGGTGCGGATCTCGTCCTCGAGATAGACCTTCTCATCGGCCAGTTGGGCGTTTAGCTCCTCGATCTGCTTATAGGAGAGCGCGTTATCCAGGGCAATCGCGATCTGGCCGGCCGCCTGGGCCAGCAGGGCGACGTCATCGGCTGAGAAGAGGTCCTCGAGCCGGGATCCGAGGTTGAGTGTTCCCAGAATCTTCTGGCGCGAGATCAACGGCAGCGACACGAACGAGCGCAACCCTTCGCCAAACAGATACCTGGCGGCTTCCGGGGAGAGTGCCTCGATGTCGGCGGGGGTGAAGAGCTTCGGCGTGCCGTGTTTCATCACGTAGCCCGAAGGCGATCCGTCCATCGGAAGCACGGCGTTTTCCGGGATGAGCCCGCGGCTGGCTGGAAAGTCCAGCGCACGGAGCCTGAACGCGTTGATTTCCGGATCGTACAGGGCCAGGCTCGCGTACTCCATTCCAAAGCTGTTCTTCAGGCAAGAGGAGATCGCCCGGAACAACTGATCCGTTTCCAGGTTCGTGACCACGGCGTTATTCAGCTCCAACAGAACGCGCAGACGATCCCGTTCGCGGGCCAACTGCTCTTCGTAAGCCGCGGCCGCCTCGTGATTCAGCGCGTTGTCCACCGCCACCGCCACTTGTTTCGCCACCTGCCCCATGAACTCGATCTCCTCGATGGTATAAGCGTCTGTCTTGGTGGAGCCGAAGTTCAGTGCCCCCAGCCGTCGCTGCGCCGTCGAGAGCGGCAGCAGACAGTAGGTGTGGATGCCGTTGCAGAGCAGCATGCTGTTGAACTGCGGAAAGCGGTCGTCCTGCTCCAAGTCCGGTACGTAGAATGGCTGCTGAGTCTCTAGAACGATTTGGGTCGGCGTCTCGCCCAAGCGATGCTCGCGCGGGGGCGGGCAGTTGACCGGGTGGTCCACCACCAGCTCGTGCAAACGCGTGACTTGCCGCTCCGCGTCGTAGAGTACGAGGCCGATGAAATCGAAGGCGATCAGCGGCTTGAGGCAGCGATACAGATCTGCGAAAAGCGGCGAGAGTTGCCTGTGCGAGACAATACTCTCCGATATCTCGAGCAACGTCTCATAACGTGCACGCGTTGAGTCCGACCGTTTGAGGGCCGACGTTGACATTGCTCTTTCCCAGGAGTGCGTGGTCCGTTGGCCGCGGCTTTCCTTCCATTTTGACACACTCGAGGTCAAACCAGATGGCGAGTCTCGGCGCGCCGCAGCGGCGCCACGGACTCCGCTGTCTCCTCCGGTTCACCGGTAATCCGCGCGACCAGGTTCTTCGTCATCGGACCGGCGGCGAGGAACTTCCCGCCGTGCTGATGCATGGCGGCCAGCAATTGCTCGCCAGCGGAATCGACGAAATCGACGTCTCGCAAATCGACCGTCAGTACCCGGTTTTGTATGGTCGATTGCGCCGTTTGCCAGCATAGTTCCACCTCGCGCACCCACGGCCCGGCGAGCCTGCCCTCCAGGTGCAGGCGGAACATGCTTGGGTTGTCATGAAGCGTGATTCGCAGCACGACTTCCAGCACCTCCGAACCTGACTTATATAGAAGGCACGGACAATGCCACCTGCGGAATCCTGCAAGTCCAGTTGGCCCAGCCGGCGCAATGGATCGCTGCCGAGCTATGGTGCCACGATTTGGGCAGACTGCCCGTCTGTCGGCAGAGCAATTCGCGGCAGGCACTGTGCGGCGGACTCGAGCGGCAAGAGCAACAACAACTTGCGGGACTGGACGGAGAAGTGCGCGAACTCCGGGCATGAACCAGGCAGCGCAAATCCTCGAACCTGTACGGGAGATCCGGCCGCCCACTCGGCGGCCCGGCGCCGTCAACGGCGCGATGAACTTCGTCGCGGTGCGCATGCTGACCGGCGATCGCGCCAAGTACCTCGGACTGATCTTCGCCATCGCCTTCAGCTCATTCCTGATCGCGCAACAGGTCTCCATCTTCGCTGGCCTGCTGAATCGCATGCGCTCGCAGATTCTGGATATCACGGACGGCGACCTCTGGGTGATGGACCCGGCCACGCAATACGTCGACGAAGTCTACGCCTTGCGCGATGACGCGCTTTATCGCGTGCGTGGTGTCCAAGGCGTTCGCTGGGCGGTTCCTCTGTTCAAAGGGCAGCCCGTGGCCAGGGCGTTGAACGGCCGGTTCCGCGCGGCGATCCTGCTGGGTCTCGACGACTCGTCGCTCGCCGGAGCCCCGCGCAAGATGGTGCTTGGCTCGATCGAAAGCCTGCGGGATCCCGATGCGGTGATCATTGACCTGGCCGGGTACCACTTCCTCTTTCCGGGACAGCCGCCCCGTCTGGGCGATGTGCTGGAAATGAACGATCGGCGCGCGCGAATCGCGGGCATCTCCGACGCTTCAGCGCCGTTCACGTCGTTCCCGGTGATGTTCACCCGCTACAGCCTGGCGGTGAACTACGTCGGCCGTCAACGGACCCAGATGTCCTTCATCCTGGCCAAGTCGCAGCCGGGAGTGCCGGCGGCCGAACTCACGAAACGCATCCGCGCTGCGACCGGCCTGCGCGCCATCACGAACGACGAGTTCGGCTGGATGACGATTAGCTACTACATGCAGCATACCGGCATTCCGGTGAACTTTGGGTTGACGGTAACCATCGGGCTCATCGTGGGTACCGTCGTGGCCGGCCAGACGTTTTACATCTTTACCATCGAGAACCTGAAGCAGTTCGGCGCACTGAAGGCAATCGGCACCACCAACCTGCGCATTGTCGGAATGATCCTCCTGCAGGCCCTGCTTGTCGGCTCGATCGGTTACTCGATCGGAATGGGAATGACCGCAATTTTCTTCGCGATTACGACGCGCCAGGAAGCCACACGGGGGATCGTGCTGCTGTGGCAAACCATGGCCGGCACCGGAGGAGTTGTGCTGTTCATCGTTGCCGTGGCCAGCCTGATGAGCATCCGTAGGGTTCTGAAGCTGGAACCGGCAGTCGTTTTTCGAGGTTAGTGTCGAGGTTGAATCATGGAACACGCGGTACAAGCTAGAGGCATTTCGAAGTGGTTCGGCGAGAGCGAGGCGCGCATTCAGGCGCTCCGCCAGCTCGACCTGGATATCGGGATGGGCGAACTGGCAATGCTGGTCGGACCTTCCGGCTGCGGCAAGACCACGCTGATCTCGGTCATCGCGGGCCTGCTGGACGCCAGCGAGGGTGATCTCGAGGTGCTCGGAGAACAGCCAAACCGGATGGCGGCAAAGCAGCGGATCCTGTTTCGCCGCCAGAACCTTGGGTTCGTCTTCCAGCAGTTCAACCTGTTGCCTGCGTTGACCGCTGCCGAAAACGTGGCCGTGCCGTTGTTCGTCGCCGGATGGAAGCGGCGACCGGCCGTCGAGAAGGCAGCGGAGCTGCTGGAGGAGTTGGGGATGGGCGATCGCATGCACGCCGTGCCTTCCCAGCTATCAGGAGGGCAGCAGCAACGCGTCGCCATGGCGCGCGCCCTCGTCCACGACCCTCGCTTGGTGGTTTGCGACGAGCCGACCTCGGCGCTCGACGCCAAGGCCGGGCACAAGGTAATGGAACTTCTGGCCGAGGTCGCCGTTCGGCCGGACCGCGCGGTCATTGTGGTGACGCACGACAATCGTGTGCTCGACTTTGCCGACACGATCGCGCACATGGAGGACGGCCGGATCACCCATGTCGAACCGAGCGCAGGACTTGCACGCGCACTGGCTGTCAACCAATGAGATCAGGAGGTGAACTATGAAACCCTATGTTCTACCCATTGTTGCAGTGTTGAGCCTGGTGTTCGCCGTGAGCTGGACGCTCGCCGAACGGCCGGTTCGCAAGCCATCCGAGCCGCCGGAGCCGCCTCCGGAGACCAGCAGGGCGCAAACCGTCGCCGGGGTGGGTCTGGTGGAACCCGGGACGGAAAACATCGCCCTGAGCTGCGCCGTTTCCGGCCTGGTGACGTCCCTAGACGTGAAGGCGGGTGACCGTGTGCGCTCCGGACAGAAGCTCTTCTCCGTCGACGATCGCGACTTGGTCGCAGATCTCGCCGTCAAACGCGCCGCGCTCAGCAACGCGCGGGCGCAGTTGGCGAAACTAGAAGCCGCACCGCGCCCCGAGGAACTGCCGCCGGCCGAAGCCAAAGTGGCCGAAGCGAAAGCGCAACTTGCCGACGCCGAGGTGCAGATGCGTCTGATCGACAGCGTCGCCGACCTGCGTGCCGTCAGAAAGGAAGATGTGCTTCGCCGGCGCCTCGCTTCTCAGGCCGCTCAGGCGCGCCTGGCGCAGGCGGAGAAAGATCTCGCGTTGCTCAAGGCAGGCACCTGGGCGCCGGACCTGGCGATCGCCCGCACACAGGTCGAGCAGGCAGAGGCAGGCGTCCGGCAGGAGGAGATCAATCTCGACCGATTGACGACGCGCGCTCCGATGGACGGGGTCATCCTCCAGAACAAAGTCCGCCTCGGCCAATTCGCCCAGTGCGGTCCCCTGGAGGAGCCGCTGATGATCTTCGGTGGCGGCCGCGAACTGCATGTCCGCACCGATGTCGACGAGGAAGACGCCTGGCGGGTGAAGTCCAGCGCACCGGCGGTCGCGCATGTACGCGGCAACAGCAGGAGCACCTATCCGCTCGAGTTCGTGCGCTTCGAGCCGTATGTGATCCCCAAGAAGTCGCTGACCGGCAACGCAACCGAGCGCGTCGATACACGGGTGTTGCAGGTAATCTACCGCTTCCGGGATCGAAGTGTCCCGGTGTTCAACGGCCAGCAGATGGACGTGTTCATCAATGTGGCGCCGCCGGTGTCTGGAGGTGCGTAATGAGACGAGAACCTGTGCTTCTCATCAGTGCTCTGGTGGTTAGTCTGACCGGCTGCGCGGTCGGCCCGGCTTACCGGCGGCCCTCCGTCTCCATGCCGCAGCAGTGGTCGGGCGAGCCGGCGCGCGGGACTTCTCCGGGCGATACACCGGTGACCGAGCAATGGTGGAAATCCTTCCACGATCCGGAGCTCGAGTCGCTCATCTCCGGGGCAGTCGCGGCGAACCTCGACTTGCAGCTCGCCGCCGCGCGCGTCGCCGAGGCGCGCGCCAATCGTGGCCTCGTCCAGTCGAACGGTTTCCCGCAGGTGAGCGCAACGGTTGCCGGAGCGCGCAATCGCCAGATGGTCGTAGGCGCGGCTCGGGAGCCCTTCCCACTCGAGACGAATCTCTTTCAGGGTCAGTTCGACATGACCTGGGAAGCGGATGTGTTCGGCCGCATCCGCCGCCAGCTCCAGGGCGCGACTGCGGATCTGGCCGCGCAGGAAGAGGATCGACGCAATGTGCTGATCACGCTGCTGGGTGACGTCGCGGCCAACTACGCCGAGGTACGCGGCTTCCAGTTGCGCCTTAAGATCGCCGAACGCAACATCCGCATCCAGC
>JAEHDI010000933.1 GCA_016880505.1 Bryobacterales bacterium
GCATGCACACGGATTTCGTTACGTACCTGAAGCGAAAGTTCGGGACGACCGACGCGCTGAACAAGCTCTGGGGGTTTGCTTACTGGGGACAACTGGTCAATGGTTGGGACGAGTTCCCCCCGCGCGAAGGAATTCTGAATCCAGGCTACAAGCTGGAGTGGGAGCGGTACCAGCAGAAGACGGTAACCGACTTCTTGGCATGGCAAACGGCCATCGTCAAGGAGTACAAGCGCCCCACTCAGTTCATCACGCATGACTTTGTCGGCGGCGTGCGGCCTGACGTGAACCAGTTCGACATCGCGGAGCACCTCGACATTGCCGCGGTGAATCCGTATCACGCAGTCCAGGACGAACTGGATGGACTGGCGATCAGCCTGTCGGGGGATGTCTGCCGTTCCCTCAAGCAGGCGAACTACCTGGTCACGGAGACGAACGCACAGACGATCGGCTGGGACTCCAGGACGCAGTATCCGCCGTACGACGGCCAGCTACGTCTGAGCGTGTATAGCCATGTCGCGAGCGGCGCAAACATGGTGGCCTACTGGCACTGGCATTCCCTTCATTACGGGCAGGAGACTTATTGGAAAGGAATCCTCTCCCACGATCTGGAACCGAACCGAGCCTATGCCGAGGTGACGCGAATCGCGCAGGAATTGAAGAAACTCGGACCACAACTCGCGAATCTGAAGAAGAAGAGCGACGTCGCGATTCTGTACAGCATCGACTCGCACCACGGCATCCAGTTCATGCCGTTTCACGACCGCGTGAACTACATGGCGGTACTGCAACAGATGTACGAGGCGCTGTACCGGCTGAATGTCCAGACCGACTTCGTGTTTCCACAGAGCAAGAATCTTGCGGACTACAAGATCATCCTCGTTCCGCCGCTTTATGTCGCTAGCGACGAACTGCTCACACGGCTCGCTGATTACGTCAAAGACGGCGGGCATCTTGTGATGGCGTTTAAGAGCGGCTTCACGAACGAGCACTCGACCGTCCGCTGGGTCATGGCGCCGGGGCCGCTGCGGCAGGCAGCCGGCTTCCACTATCAGGAGTTTTCCAACTTGGCAGAGCCTCTGGCGCTGAAGGGCGATCCTTATGGAGCGGGCGAAAGGAACAGAGTGTCCGCCTGGGCCGAGTTCCTGATCCCGGAGACCGCGACGCCACTGGCTACATACGACCATCCGTTTTTTGGGCGTTTCCCGGCGTTGACCCGCAACAAGCACGGCAAAGGCACGCTCACGTACGAAGGGACGTACCTCTCCGACGAGCTTCAGGAGAAGCTACTGGCGGAGGTAATGGGATTGGCGGGTCTGCTTGGCTCCGACCAAAAACTGCCGGCGGCCGTGCGGGTAAAGCACGGCACGGGAAATCGCGGCAAGCGCATGCACTACTATCTGAACTACTCCGGCCAGCCGCAGACTTTTTCGTACTCATACGCGGGCGGGACGGACCTGCTGACCGGCCGTGCCGTCAATGGCGCGCAGAACGTAACGCTGCCGCCATGGGATCTCGTGATCATTGAAGAGCGCTAAGCGGAGGACGGCGCTTTGATTACGTAAAATTGGAGCTTATTATGCGAAAACCAATGACGTTCGGATTAATCATAGGCAATCGGGGGTTCTTCCCGGATCACCTCGCCAAGTCCGGCCGGGAGGAGATGATCAAGGCCGTACAGGGCGCCGGGATGAGTGTGGTTGTGCTCGGACCGGATGACAGCAAGTATGGGGCTGTCGAGACTCGGGCCGAAGCAAGGAAATGCGCGGACCTGTTCCGCAAGCATCGAGATTCCATCGACGGTGTTATCGTTTCGCTGCCGAACTTCGGCGATGAGCGGGGAGTGGCGGAGACCCTGCGCATGGCCGGGCTGAACGTGCCCGTGCTTGTCCAGGCGACGCCGGACACCGCCGGCAAAATGCTCATCGCCGACCGGCGGGACAGCTTCTGCGGCAAGATGTCCGTCTGCAACAATCTGACGCAGTTCGGCATCCCTTACTCGCTCACGACGCAGCACACCGAGAGACCGGACTCCGAGGTATTTCGCCGGGACCTGGAGTGGTTCGCCGCCGTTTGCCGGGTAGTGAACGGTCTTCGAAAGGCGCGGGTGGGAGCGATCGGTGCGCGACCGGCGGCTTTCAACACGGTCCGGTACAGCGAGAAAC
>JAEHDI010000934.1 GCA_016880505.1 Bryobacterales bacterium
CAGCGACTTCACGTGGCGCGAGTAGATCTCGCGGCTCGGCTTGTCCGCCTCGCCGAGGCGGCGGCGCTCCTCGAGGATGCGCTCGAGCCCCTCATCGCGCGGTACGTGCCTTTTTCGTTTACGAATAGCAACGGACCGGAGCCGGTGAGCACGGCGAGCTCCGGAAGCCCGTCGTTATTGGAGTCGCCCGCAGAGACGCTCACGACATCTTTGAGGGAGGCGAGCGCTTCCTGCTTCATGGGGAGACCGATCCGATAAATCCGGATGCCGGCGGATGACCATGTCAGCAACTCCGGCAGTCCGTCGCCATCCACGTCGGGTGCAATCATGCCGGCAGTCTGCGCGTCCACCGTACCCGCGAGCTTCCGGCCGTCGAATTTCAATTCTGCAGGCGGGGAAGCTTCCCTGGCGGCGTTTTTCGGATCGACGATCTCGTAGATCTCCGAGTAGTAGCTCCAGTTGGTGTCCTCGGCATCGGCGTCGGGGTCCTGGCGTTGCTTGAGCAACTGGAATCGCTTGAGCGCGGCGCCTGCTTCCTGCATACGCTCGGCTTCCCGGTATGTATCGAAGATCTGGAACAACGGCGCGGCGAAGTTCGGATCGAGCTTCGCTGCGATCTCGAACTCCTTCAGGGCGTCGTCGGTCTTCCCGGTGTAACGGTAGAGCACGCCGAGGTTGAAATGCGTGATCGGCTCGCCGGGAACGAGCTCCGCCGTGCGGCGAAACTGGGCGATGGCGCGCGGATAGTCGCCGTTCTTCTTGTAGGTGACACCGAGGTTGAACCAGGTGTGCGGGATGGACGGATCCGCTTTCTGCACTCGTTCGAGTTCGGCGACACCTTCCTCGACCTTACGGGTGCGCAGCAAGGCGAGCCCATAGTTCACTCGATCGAGGAGAGAGTCGGGCGCGAGTTCGAGCGCTTTTCGAAACTCATCCACAGCCTCATCGCGGGTCGTCTGGTTCTCATAGAATGCCTTGCCGAGGTTACGGTGTTGCCAGAGACGCTCTTCCTTCGCGCGGGAATCCTCGGAACCGCGCGACACCAGGAGGAAGGCGACAGCCAGCATCGCCGGAAACACGAGAAACCGGAAGCGAGTGCCCATGGAAAGGGAGTCCTTATCTCTCGACCAGTATAGACAGGGCGGTGCAGTGACCGTATCAGGAGCAGCTCAGAAAGTGAAGTGCCATTGTTTTTCCAAAGGCGGCAGCTTCCAGCGGTCGGTGCCGGCGACCGGGCCGGGCTCGCGCCGTGCATTCGCCGGCAGGCCGTCCACACGGGCGCCCGCGGCCGTGACCAGCGCCGGTTCGACGCCGGCCGGAGTCGAAAGCGATACCTTTGTCCGGCCGCCGTCGCGGGTGCAGTCCACGCGAATCGGTCCGGCGGGTGAGTGGACCGTGCCAGCTACAGAGTCGAGGCCGCCGGGTTGCGGCCGCACGTCGAAGGCACGGAATCCGGGCGCCGTGGGTTGAACCCCGAGGATGTCGCCGTAGAGGACATAGAGGATGACCGGTCCGTTCTGACACCAGACGCTGTTCCGGCGCGGCTCCCAGTCCTCGCTGAAGGTGCCGTTCTCGGTGAGCGATACCATCGTCGCCCAGCGCTCGCGGAGGTCGCGCACTACGGCGTCCGCGCGCCCGTAGCGGCTGAGCGCCCACAATCGCCAGCCGCCATTCGCGGGGAAGGAGAAGCCGGCCTTCGAGCGGGGTGTCTTCAGGACGAAGACCGGCCCGTTGGAACCGGTGGGTAGATCCGCCAGCACGTTCACCGCGGCGCGTTCCTGGCCGGGAGGGCAAAGCCCGTAGAGGAGGGCCATGGCCAGCGTGCGTTCGTGGAGGCGCAACTCGCCGTCGTTGCGCACGCGAGGAAGATTGTCGACGAACAAACCGTGTTCGGCGGACCAGAAGTGCTTTCGTACCGTCTCCGCCACTTCGGACGCACGGCGGCGGGCCAGTGCAGCCTGTTTCGAGTCGCCGAGCCAATCCGCCATTCGGGCGATGCCTTCGAGTAGAAAGCCGATGTAGTAGATGTTGAGCGATGCCTGCTTGTCGATCTCCGCGAGGAAGCCGCGGTGGTCGATCCATACGCTGTTGCGGACCCATTCCGTCACGGGAAGGAGTCCGTCGCGGCCGACATTAGAGGCAAGGAATCGGTCAAAGCGCAGAAAACGAGGGTAGAGGCTCTCGATCGCGGTTTTGTCGCCGGAGTACAGGTAGTAGTTGGCGGCGGAGATCACAAAGCCGAGGCCGTGGTCGAGGATCGGTCCCCACTTGGTCAGCTTCAGGCTCTTCTGCCAGAGGCGCGCGCAGCGGTCCCACGCGGGCCAACTGTCCATGAACCACCCCTCGTCGTTCTGGCCCTGCGCGAACGTTTCGATCATCCGCCGGGGCTGGCGGTACTCGCCGAACGCGCAATAGGAGACGAGCTTGGCATGGTCCACATCGCCGGCGTACTGCTGCCGCTCGCGGGTGATGTTGTCCATCAGAGTGTCCTGCGACGTGATGAGGTGCGTGGTGATGGCGCCGCGGATGGCGCGGTTGATGGCTTCGTCGGAGGTGGTGACGTCCGGCTGTTGCGGGTACGGATAGAGCCGCTGGGTGACGCCGCACTCGAGAATTTCGACAGGGGCCTCGCAGCCGCGGACGGCGAGTTGAAGGTGCCGAAGCACATCCCAATCGAAGGCCTCGTAGTATGTCTCTCCTTCCCGGGCGGTGACGCGAATCCACTGGCCGTAATTGGGATTGGTGCGGAGGAGGAGTCTACCGGGCTCCTGCGATTCGAGGAACAGCATCTCAACAACGGTCCCGGCGGGCGCACGGAGGCGGACGAAGGGATAGCCGGCCACTTCGCCTTCGAAGTCGAACGTCACGACGGCCGAGCGGTTTCCCGGAGCCGCAAGGCGAAGAGGAAACGGGCCGGCAGAGGAGCGATTCAGCACGACCGAAGGGGTTTCCTGTTCGGTGAAGGCATCGGGTGGAAAGCAGTCGAAGTATTCCCCGGCAGGCACGTGCCAATCGACCCACCCGGAAGCGGTGAGTTTCACAGGATGGACGACGCGCTCGGTCATCAACGGGATGGTGCGGGGTGCGATGCGCCAGTCGTCGTGGAAACCTTCGGGAGACAGCTCCGTGAGCAAGGGCCGTCCGGGAGGAATGTCCCGGACGGCGGCAGGGCGCCAGCCGGAAGCGTCGAAACCGGCCTCATTCCAACCGTACGGATACTCGCGGGCATCGAACTCTTCCTGAAGGGCCCGCAGGTACCAGCGCTGGTAGTTGCCGGCAGGCCATGACCGGGCACGATGCGACTGCCAGGAGTCGCCGGTCGACAGTTCGAGCGCCCCGCCTGCGGTGGGGATCTCCGCCTGGAAGAGGAAACCGGCGCAAGCCGGATTACCGACCGGGGTTCCGGGAACATACGTACCGTCGCCTCCGCCGAACGAACACACGAGGCCGCCGATGACGTTCCGGCCTGGCCGCAGATGCGGAGCGAGATCGACCGGGTCGGCGTCCCAATATCGCGGGTCGCAGGGAGCGGGTCCACGCTGGACGAATCGACCGTTGATGTAAAGCATGTAGCGGCTGTTCCCGGACACCCAGCCTGTCGCCTTGGCGGGCGCCTGCGCGAGTTCGAACTCCTTGCGGAAGAAAACGAACGTACAGGGGAGCGTGCGCCGCTCTGGGAACCAGATCCAGCGGGCCTTCCAGTCGACCGTCGCCGGCGCGGGCGCGGCGGGACTGACAGCAGCCGGTTTAGCGACCGCCGGGAGTGCGAGGATAGCGGGCGCGGAGACACCGGCCCCGAGAAACTGGCGGCGGGATGGCCGCGTAGCTGAATCGCTGCTCATGGACGCCTCACGCAACCGCAGGCTGTTTCTTACTGTCGCGGACCAGGATGAACACCAGCAAAGTCGCCACAAGCGGCACGAAGCTGGCCACGACGAGGATCGGCTCGAACGAGTAGCGGTCCGAAACCCAGCCGATCAGGAACGTCGAAATGATTGTGCCGATGCCGGCGCCGGTGCCGCTCATCCCGCTGACGGAAGCCACCGTGCTGCTCGGATAGAGGTCGGAGGGCAACGAGAGCGCCATGGTGGACCAGGCGGCATACGCGAACGTGGAGATCGCGAACAGCGTGATGATCAGGGAGAATTTCGAAACGAAGACGACCGGAATCAGAAGCGCCATGCCGATGCCGCAGATGAGGATGACGAACTTTCTTGCGCGCAGCACAGGCCAGCCCCGCTGGATCAGATAGCTCGAGAAGCCGCCGCCGAAGAAGTTGCCCAAGTCGGCAGCCAGGAATGGCACCCAAAAACCGATGAGCGTGTTCTCGAGTTTGAAGCCTTTGGAGACGAGGTAGATCGCGAACCAGTCGGTGATGAAGAACCAGACCGGATCGGTGAGCGAACGGCCGAGGATGATACCCCAGGTCTGTTTCAGGCCGAGCAGGCTGCGCCAGGAGGCGGGCCGCTGGCCGGCGTCGCCGTCCTGGCGGAACGCGCGGGTCTCGGTCTGCTGCTCTTCCTGCTTGGACTTGAGGATCATCTCGCGCTCCTCTGCGCTCAAGTTCGGGTGCGATTCGGGAGGATGATAAAACGCGCGCCAGATCAGCACCCAGATAAAGCCGAGGATGCCCACGAAAATGAAGGCCGGCCGCCAGCTCCCGAAGGTCGTATAGAGCCAGATGACGAGGAACGGCGCGATGGCGCCGCCGACCGAGGAGCCACTGTCAAACAGCGCGACCGCCCAGCCTCGCTCTGACTTCGGGAACCACTCGGCCACGGTCTTCGCGGCGCCCGGCCAGTTGGCCGATTCGCCGGAACCGGAGAGAAACCGAAAGAAGGAGAAGCTTTTCAGACCGTTCGCCGTCGAGACCAGCATCGCTACCAGTGAGTACCAGGTGACCGAGATCATCAGCCCGCGCCGGGAGCCGAGCCAGTCGAGGAGCCGGCCGGAGAACGTCTGACCGAAGGCGTACGCGACGCGGAAGCTGATCACGATGAGGGCGAAGTCGGAATTCGTCCAGGTGAATTCCTTCTTGAGGTAGGGCGCCATTACCGAGAGCGTCTGGCGGTCGATGTAGTTGATCACGGTGGATGCGAAAAGCAGTCCACCAATCCACCAACGGAGATTACGGATGATCCTATGCTTCTTTGGCTGATCAGGCAAAGTATTGGCTCCCTTGAAGCGCTGGGTGTCCACGGAACAGACCCTACATGATATCGAAGCGCCGGTTTCCGGGTATAGTCGAAGGATGTTCCGGAGGGATTTCCTGGCGGCGATGACGGCGTTTCGCAAGAGTGACAAGGTCGACGAGGCAGCCCGCTTGATCGAGCGGGCGACGGAGTCGGGCGAGGTGTCGGCGGCGGTTCTGTGCGTCCGGCGCGGAAGCGACGTTTTCTCCCGGCCTTTCGGCAAAGCGAAGACGCCCGAGACGGTATTTCTGATCGCATCGATCACCAAGCCGATGACGGCGACGGGCGTGATGGTCCTGGCGGACCGCGGACTGCTCTCCCTCTCCGACCCGGTGCGGAAGTTCATCCCGGAGTTTCACGGCGGGGACCGCGACGCGGTGACGATTCGCCATCTGCTGACGCACACGTCGGGATTGCCGGACATGCTGCCGGAGAACGTCGAGCTGCGCAAGCGCTTCTCACCGCTGAGCAAGTTCGTGGGCGGCGTTGTTCGGACGCCGTTGCTGTTTAAGCCCGGCGCCCGCGTCCAGTATCAGAGCATGGGTATCCTGCTGGCGTCGGAGATCGCCCGGCGAGTTACGGATACCGCATTCCCGGAGTTCCTGCGGAAAGAGGTCTTCGTGCCGCTCGGTATGAGCAGGACCTCGCTCGGGCTCGGCAGCCGCAAGATTCCCGATACCGCGATTTGCCAGGTGGCGACGGATGAGAAGTGGGGCTGGAACAGCACATACTGGCGGAACCTCGGCGCACCATGGGGAGGAGCCCATTCGACCGCAGCGGACATCACACGGTTTCTTCGCAGTTTTGCGAAGCCGGATAGAAAGGTGCTGAAACCGGAGACCGCGAGGGCCATGGTCACGCCGCAGACGAAATTTTCGGGCGAGTCGTACGGCTTCGGCTGGAGGACAACTCGCGGCGGTTTCGGGCGCGCATGCTCGGAGCGGACGTACGGCCATGCGGGGGCCACCGGCACGCTGTGCTGGATGGATCCGGATGCCGATCTGAGTTTCGTGCTGCTCACTACGAAGCCGTTGGACGCATCCGAAAAGACACTGCTCCGTCCTGTCTCCGACCTGGTTTCGGAAGCGCGCTAGAATCGTGCGTTCGGAGGC
>JAEHDI010000935.1 GCA_016880505.1 Bryobacterales bacterium
CCCCGAGCGGGCGGAGCTCGTCTATCCGGAATACCTCGATGCCGACACGCCCGACGAGATCGTCAAAGCCATACGGCGTAACATTCTGTTCGGCGCGAAGGTAATCAAGATCATGGTGGACGCCAAGACTTACGGATACACCGCCGACGAGATTAAGCTGTTCGTGAAAGAGGCGGCCAAGAGCGGGATGAAAGTGGCCGGCCACGTCGAAACCGCCGGCGGAGCCAGGCGCGCGATCGAAGGGGACATTTGGTCGATCGAGCATTCCGTCGGGCTGGACGACGAGGCGCATCGGATGATGGCCAAGAAGGGGATCTGGCGGGTAGGCACTGAGACTCCGCCGCCGTACAGCACCGAGTATTACGGAGATTTCCTGCCACCGTACGAAAAGACTGTGGCGGGCATCAGGAACGCTTATCAAAACGGCGTGAATATGGCTTTTTCGACTGACATGGACTTCTTCGTTCCGGGAAAAACGAGGGGCGAGGCCGTCATCGATTTCGTGCGCTGCTGGAAAGACGCTGGTCTTGCGGCACCTGCGATCCTGAAGATCATGACCATAAACGGCTACCGGGTTTGCGACATTCAGGACAAGCGCGGTCCGATCAAGGTCGGGCTGCCCGCTGATCTCATCGCTGTTAAGGGGAATCCCCTTGAAGACATCGACGCGCTGCGGGATGTACGGTTCGTGATGAAGGATGGGATGGTTTTCAAGCGCGACGGCGTGATGACGCCTGCCAGGTTCTTCAACAGCGGCCCCGTGAACGGTTGGTCGAAGCGCTGACTGCCGGATTGCGCTGGACCCATTGGGAACCCACCCGCTCAGGGCCGTCACCGCCGGAACGTCCACCGCAACTTCACCGCCAACAACTCATTGTCGGGAATCAGGTTCCGCTCCCAGGGGCTCAGGATCAACCTCTGCCATCCACGGTTCCACACAACGAACAAATCGTGATTTGGCATGTCTCACCTTGACAGGCGACGGTTGGGACGGTGCATGTTGTCATATCCCGAACTCGTGAACAATCGTGAACAATTGGCGCACTGCGCGTGTAAAATTGCGGCCTCGGTGTCTCTCAGCACCTTGAAAACTCAACGGGATACGGTTTGGAACATAATGGTGGCTTATGAAGATCACCTTTTGGGGCGCGGTGCAAACGGTCACGGGATCGATGCACGAGGTGCAGGTCAACGGCAGGCGGTTTCTACTCGATTGCGGACTGTACCAGGGCCGGCGGAAGGATGCGAACGAGCGCAACCGGAGTTTTCCGTTCTCTCCGAAATCGGTGGATGCGGTCGTCCTCTCGCACGCGCACATCGATCACAGCGGCAACCTGCCGAGCCTGGTGAAGCAAGGCTTCGAAGGGCCGATCTACGCCACGCCGCCGACGGCGGATCTGTGCGACGCCATGCTGCGCGATTCGGCGCACCTTCAGGAACAAGATGCGGCGTACCTGAACAAGCGCCACCACCGGCGGAAGGCGCTCGACCCGGAGCTCGAGAACGGTCCGGTAGAGCCGCTGTACACGATCGAGGACGCCGAGCGCGCGCTGAAGCAGTTCCGCCAGGTGCCGATGTACACGCCGACGCGGCTGGACGACCTGCTCAGCTATGAGTCCTACAACGCCGGGCACATGCTCGGCTCGACGGCGGTACTGCTGCATTACCACGAGAACGGGAAGCGCATCCGCCTGGCATTCTCGGGAGACGTGGGACGTCCGAAGCAGGCGATCGTCCGCGATCCGGATCCGCTGGAGAAGGTGGATTACCTGATCATGGAGACGACTTACGGCGACCGGCTGCATAAGGAACTCGACGCCGTATCGGCGAAGCTGGCAGAGATCGTCAACCGGACGGCGGCGCGCGGCGGGAAGATCATCGTGCCTTCGTTCGCGGTCGGAAGAACGCAGCAGCTTGTGCTGCTGTTGCACGAGCTGATGAACGCGAGGAAGATCCCGCGGATACCGGTGTTCGTGGACAGCCCGCTGGCCGTGGACGCCACCAAGATCTTCCAGAGGCACTCGGAGTGCTTCGACGACGAGACGAGGCAATATCTGCTGGAAGGGGAAGATCCGTTCGGATTCCAGACGCTCCGTTACATCCGTGATGCGAGCGAGTCGAAG
>JAEHDI010000936.1 GCA_016880505.1 Bryobacterales bacterium
GTAATTCGCGAAGAAGGCCGCCAGGCTGCCGTCCTCGGCTTGCCACAAGCGCCCCTCCGCCACCGGCGCCGACCCCCGATGCTTTTTGTTCCACCCGAACACGTCTTCCGTGAACGTGGCCACCGCATCCAGCGGCTCCACTGGCTCGAGGAGCTGCCCGTATGTCAGATACTTTCCGTAACTCGCCCTTACCCGCGCGCATTCCTTCAAGTACCGCACCTTCTCCTGGTGCTTCCCGTCGAACATCCGCAGGTTCATCCAGCCGTTCTGCCGGCCGTCGATCAGCGCCTGCCCCTGCCCGAACCGGAAGAACGTGTCGCTCTGCGCGTAATCGCACGGACTCCCGAAAAACAGCGTGTACCCGCTATAAACCACCTGCATCAGCGGAATCTGCCAGTCCGTCGGTTGCGCCCACGTCAGGTTTGCGTCCACCAGGTCGAGGAACACCTCATCGGCGCCCTCGCTCGTGATCGTCACCTCGCGTCCCGCCCGCTCGGCAACGTTTTTCACCTTCCGCAATAGCTCCCGGTTCCCGTCCACCCAGTACCGCCCGCCGCCCAGCGGATGCCCGTGCGCCCGATTGAAACACATCTCGTGCTCCATCGCCGAGATCTGGTCCACGTACACCCCGTTCACGCCCTCCTCGCTGACCAGCCGCTCCACCAGCCGCGCGATCGTCCCCTGCCAGAAAAGCTGCGACGGGCACATCCCCAGCAGCCGCCCCGCCGCCTCCGAGTACAAATGAGGCCGGAACCCGCCCGCCTCATCGACAATCGCGTGCGGCGCGAACTTCTCCCAGTCCGCGATGTTCATGTCCGCACTCGACCCATTGATGTACGGCATCACCAGCACGCCCCGCGCGACCAGTTCCTTCACCCGCTCCCGGAAACCGTTCTTGGCCGGCAGAAAGTGCGGATAAAGATTGTCGAACCGCGTCTGGTGCCAGTTGTACCAGTGGATCGCCGTCGGCACGCCCATTAGTTCCTGAGCCGCCACCAGCGGCGCGTTCAGCTCCTTCGGATCCGCCTGCGCACCCTTGGCCGCACTCTGGTCCTGTACCCACTCGGCCATGTTCGTCGACGGAGCCTCGCCCTTTGGAGGATCTTTCCAGAGCCAGCTTTCGCACACCCAGAACGCGGCGTTCTTCATGAGCGCTGGCATGCGCCGCTGCGACAGCTTTCCTCCGCTCGCCCACTTCTGCTTCAGCGCCCACTCGCGATAGTGCCGGGCCGCCGCCACCCACGACCCCTGGTACACGCCGAACTCCACTGGATACGTGTCCGGCCAGTCCGATCCCGCCTCGCTCAGGTTCTCTGGATGATGGATCACTGACGTCTGCTTCCCCGGCTCGATGTCGAAATTCTTCGCCTGCCCGTCCGGGTCGCGCGTGCCGAGATAGACGGAATCCCGCCCCCGGCTCAGCGCGCAGAACTGCATCGGCCAGCCGCCGGAGGGATGCCGCCCCTGCACCCGCTCGTTCCACTTCCGCAGAAGCTGGCCGCCTTCGCCGAACGTCGGACGCGCGACGTCGTATGCGCCCGGGGCGGGGAAGCCATTCACCAGCGGGAACGCGACACGCGTCAGTCCCCAGTAGTCGCTGTGGTTCTCGACGAAGATCCGCCATTGGGCGATACCCGAGTCCGGCGGCAGGTCCACCGTCACGCGTACGGTGAGCGCCTTGTCTTCGAGCCACCAGCGCAGGTCGTTCCATTCCATCACCGCCCGCTTCACGCCGCCGGGCAGCGTCTCGATGCGAGCGAACGTGCACGGCTTGTAGTTGTTGTTCCCCGCGCGCGTCAGCGTGCCTCGTCCGAGCGTCGTCTCCCACAGCAGGCGCTTCCCCTCGACCGGCTGGATGTGGTTCCGCCCGGTCTTCAGGTCCACCATCGCCTTCAAGCCCATCCCGCCGGACTCAAACTCCAGCCGCACATGATCGTTCGCGAGAACGAGTCCTTCCGGCGCCTGGGCGAACGCGACAGAAGCGCAGAGTATTAGTCCAGTCAATCGAATCATAGCCGTCCGATTCTATCCAAAACCAAAAGGGGTGATAGACGGACCGTTCCCTCGTTGTATACTCAATAAAACTGGGGGACAAACTGGGAGTTCCTTTTTCCAGATCGGCGCAACGCGCGCAAGCATGCCGTTCCGCGCCGCTGTGGACGGCTCGCCGAGACCATGCCCGGACGGCATCAGCAGCTCCATCCACTGGGCCAACACAGGGGCGAAAACCGGCATGAAGAGAGCAGCAGCGGTCCTTCTGACTTCACTCGGCGGATGGCTCGCGATTCCCGCCGTCGTGAGCGCGCAAGCGGAAGCCGTCCTCCAGGGAGTTGTCGTGGCGGAGGCAGACCACTCGCTGCTCCCGGCGGCGGCCGTTGTGCTCGAAGGCGACGCGCTTCCCGAACCTTTGACAGCAAGCACTGGGACCGACGGCCGTTTCCGCTTCGCCCGTCTGACTCCCGGCGATTACTCGCTGACGGTCACCCGCGACGGCTTCCAGCAGCAGCGCTACCGGCTGACTCTCCGGCCTCACGAGGTCCAGGATCGAACCCTCGAGATGGCTCTGCGCCCCGTCGAGGAAACCGTTCAGGTTGTCTCGGAGGCGAATCCGTTACCCTCGGTTCACTCGCCGAACTCGACGCTTCTCTCGCCGGATCGGCTGCTACTGCTGCCGCTGACCCAGCGCACCAACCTCTCCGACGTGATCCTCCAGGCGGCGCCGGGAATGATCCGCGGCCACGACGATTTCGTTCACATCCGGGGCCACGAGGTCGCCCTCAGTCCCTTCATCAACGGAGTCTCATTCTGGGAGAACCTGCACATGGTCTTCTCCCCCGGCCTGGGCGCCGACTACATCGAATCCGTGAACGTCATGACCGGCGGCTTCTCCGCCGAATACGGGAACCGTTTTGGAGGCGTGCTCGACGTCGTCACGAAATCCGGCTTCACGGTGGACAATCACGGCTCGGTTACCTTAGGCGCTGGAACGGCTCTGCGGAACAACGCCGCCCTCGAGTTTGGCGGCCACACGAAGCGCTTCGGCTATTACCTGAACGCCGCCGCCTTCGAGTCCGCGAGGTTTCTCAGCCCGCCCGAACCGAATGCCATGCATGATGCCGGGCGGGGCACCCGCGCCTTTGCGCAGTTTGATTTCAACGCCAATGACCGCAACGTCCTCAGACTGACCCTGATGGGCGACGGCGCCAATTTCGAGCTTCCCAA
>JAEHDI010000937.1 GCA_016880505.1 Bryobacterales bacterium
ACGCACCACGTCGGCCTCCGTCGGCGCGGACCGTTGCGCCCGGAAGCCGCGCCCTCCGCCGCGCAACAGCGAGATGGCCAGGGCCGAGAACAGGAATGAGAGCGAGTTGATGATGAACGCCCACTGGTAACCGAATCGCGCGGCACTGAAGCCCGCCAGCAGCGTGCCCGCCGTCAAGGTAGCCCATTGCGTGGTTTGCGTCAGCGAATTGGCGGCGTGCAGTTCCTCCTTGCTGGCGATCGCAGGAAGGATGGCGGTCCGGCCGCTGGTGAAGAACGGCGAGGCGAACATGAGCAACGCGCTCAACAAGTAAAGCAGCCAGCTCTGGTGGTGGCGAATCGTCAGGATAAAGGCAAGCGCCACCACCGCCCTCACGAGGTCGCTCGCGATCATGATCCGCTTCCGGTCGAACCGGTCAAGGAGGACGCCGGCGATCGGCCCGGCGATCACAGCCGGAATCGCGCGCGATAGCATCACACCGCTCACCACGAGGCCGGATCCGGTGGTTTCCATGACCAATCCGAAAACGGCGATGTTGTTGAAGTAGTCGCCCGTCTCGCTGACCACCTGCCCGAGCCACGTATATCGATAATTCCGGTTTCGCCTCAGTAGTTCGAGAAATTCCGCCATCACACGCCGTCCCGCCGCTTCGGGTCACCCACAATCTTACAGTGGGCGAACCGGCATTCGTTCCGGTTTGCGCGGGTTGAGACGGCGCCGCAGAGCGCAGCATAATGGAATTGAGAGCAGAAAAAAGGAACGACGCAGCCACCGATGCCCGCCCATCCCGCAGAACGGCCGGCCGGCTCGCTTATTGCCGTAACCGCCACTTTTACGGCCGAGTTGGTCCGCGAGACTCTGGAGTTCTGGACAGAGCAACTCGGCCTCGACCTGTCCGTCCGGTTTGCGCCATACAACCAGGTGTTCCAGCAGTTGCTGGACCCGGCGGGATTGCCCGCCCGCAACCGGGACGGCGTGAACGTCGTGCTTCTGCGCTTTGAAGATTGGGTCCGGTTCCGGAACGGTTCCCCGGTGAACTCCGAGGATCTCGAGCAGAACGTCCGCAACCTGGTGTCGGCGCTCCGTACGGCGGCGACCTCGGTTGCCTCCCCGTTTCTAGTCTGCATTTGCCCCGCCTCACCGGTGTTCCTGTCCAAGCCGGAACGCCGGGCGCTGCTCGTCAATCTCGAGGCGCTTCTGGCGTCGTCGGTTGCGGACCTGAGTATGGTTCACGTCACGACGCCCGAGGACCTGGACGCGTTGTACCCGGTACGGGATTCCTACGACCCACATGGCGATGAGCTGGGCCACATCCCTTACACTCCCGTCTTCTTCACGGCGCTGGGCACGTTCATCGCCCGCAAGATCCACGCGATGCGCCGCGCTCCCTACAAGGTGATGGCTCTCGACTGCGACGATACGCTGTGGAGCGGAATCTGTGGCGAGGACGGGCCGGAGGGCGTGATGATCGATGCCCCGCGCCGCGCCCTTCAGGACTTCATGGTTGCCCAACGCGACGCCGGCATGCTCCTCTGCCTGTGCAGCAAGAACAACGAGGAAGATGTGATCGAGACGTTTCGGGTCCATCCGGAGATGCCCCTGCGCCTCGATCAGTTTGTCGCCCGCCGCGTCAACTGGGAGGCTAAATCGGTCAACCTCGCCGCTCTTGCAGACGAGCTCGAGCTCGGTCTCGACAGCTTTATCTTCGTGGACGACAACCCGCAGGAACGAGCGGAGGTGATGGCCGACCGCCCTGAGGTTCTTACTCTGCCGATGCCCTCTGAGGCGGACGAGATCCCGTTGTTTTTGAAACACGTGTGGGCATTCGACCACATCCGCATCACCGAGGAGGATCGCCGCAGATCGGCGCTCTATGAGCAGCGGGCCGAGCGGGCGCGCCTCGAAAAACAGGCTTCAAGCCTAGAAGAGTTCATCTCATCCCTTCAGATCGATATCCGGATCGGCCCGATGTCGGAGGGACAACTCCCGCGCGTCTCCCAGCTCACTCGGCGCACCAACCAGATGAACATGACCACGATCCGGCGTTCGGACAGCGAAATCCAGGCGCTGATCGAGTCCGGGCAAGCTGAATGTCTCACTGTCGAAGTGAGTGACCGGTTCGGCAGTTACGGGCTGACCGGTGTTGTGATTTTCACGCAACGGCCCGATACGCTCGGGGTGGACACTTTTCTGCTGAGCTGCCGCGTACTTGGGCGAGGCGTCGAGCACCGCGTGCTGGCCCGGCTTGGAGAGATCGCCTCGGAACGGGGCCTGCGGGGTGTGGACGTCCCGTTCGTGTCCACGCAGCGGAACCGGCCGGCGCTGCTGTTCCTGGAGAGCGTCGGCGCGCAATTCAAGGAGTCCACCGATGGGCGCCTGCTGTTCCGCTTTCCGGCTGGCTACGCGCGCGGAGTCGTCTACAAACCCGCTGGACCGCCGGCGAGATCCGCCCCGCAGCACCTGGCGCAGGGACGGAAACCGGAGGCTCGCGAACACGTGGACTACGGCCGGCTCGCGACTGAATTGCGGGAGCCCGCTGCGATCATGAGCCGCATTCGATCCGCGAAACCCGTGCCTGAGGTTTCCACCGGCGATAAGACGCAGCCCACCGATCTCGAAGAACGCCTGGTGAGGCTGTGGGCCGAACTCCTCCGGCTCCCCTCGGTGTCCATTCGCGACAACTTTTTCGATCTAGGTGGGCACTCGTTGCTCGCCGTGCAGTTGCTCTCGCGCGTGCGCCAGGAATTCCAGGTGGACCTGTCGCTCGAAGTCGTCTACAGCAGCGCTTTCACGGTCGCCGAATTGGCGAAGGCGATCGAACTATCGCAGATCGAGCAGGCCGGCGCCGACTATTCCGCGATTCTCGCCGAGATCGAGGGACTCTCGGACGATGAAGTTCGCAATCTACTCGAACGGGAACAGCACCGTGCGCCGGGCCGGAAGGACGAAGCTCGCTGAGCGATGAGGATACTGCTCGCGGCCAACGCCTCTTATGTGCCGCCGAGAGGTGGCGCCACACGCAGCAACCTCGTCTGGCTCGAACATCTCGCCGCCGCCGGCCATTCCTGCCGCGTGGTCGCATCGGAACTCGCGCACGACCGCGCCGGCAAGCTGGAGCAGATCCGCAACGAGGAAATGCGCGTCGTTGTTTCCCAGCTTGACGCGGCCGACGGCGTTGAGGTGGTCCGGCATGGCTCCGTCCTGGTGTTTTCATCCGCCGATCCGGCCCGCAGAGGCCGCCTGTTGCGCGAGCAGATCCGGGGCTTCCAGCCGGACTGGGTGTTGGTGTCATCCGAGGACCTCGGCCAGGTGCTTTTGCGCGAGACGGTGCACGAAGCTCCGGGCCGGGTGGTCTACCTGGCGCACACCCCGCAGTTGTTTCCATTTGGGCCGGCGAGCTGGAATCCCGATCCAAACGGCGCGGAACTAGTGCGCCTCTGCGCCGGCGTGGTCGCAATCGGGAGTCACACAGCGGAGTACATCCGGCAGCACTCCGGATGCGAGGTGACGGTCATCCATCCCCCGATCTATCCCGCCGGACCGCTCGAGGAGTTCGGCAACTTCGACGAAGGACTGATCACCCTTATCAATCCGTGCGCCGTCAAAGGCATCACCATTTTTCTCTCGCTCGCCCGGCAGTGTCCGGAGTACTGGTTCGGCGCGCTGCCCGGCTGGGGGACGACGGCCACCGACCGCGATGCGCTCGACAGCCTGCCGAACGTCACAGTGCTGGCGAATGTGAAACAGATCGGGCAGGTGTTGCGGCGGACACGCGTTCTGCTGATGCCGTCGTTGTGGTACGAGGGTTTCGGGTTAAGCGTAATGGAAGCGATGCTGCGCGGAATTCCCGTGCTTGCCAGCGATTCGGGCGGTCTCGTGGAAGCGAAGATGGGTACGCGGTTCGCCCTTCCCGTGCGCCCCATCGAACGCTACGAGGCCGTTTTCGACGAGCATGGCCTGCCGATGGCCGTCGTCCCGGAACAGGACGTCCAGCCTTGGGTGGGCGCCCTCCGGGGACTCCTCTCCGACCGTATCCTGTACGAAGACGAATCGGAAACGTCCCGCGAACGCGCGCGCCAGTTTGTCGACAGCATCCGGCCGGAACAAATGGAAGAGTATCTCCGGAGCCTGATTCACAAACCGGCGGGGCGGCTGCGTTCCGCGACGGTTACTTCAGGACCGCACGACGCTCTGCGACACCTCTCTCCCGAGAAGCGGGCGCTGCTGTTGCAGCGGCTGAGGCACAAGGCGTCCGCCGTCCGAAACGACGCGCACTGAAGTGGCGGCCATGCGCATCCTGCTCGTCCACAACTCGCTGTACTATCCCTCTCACGGCGGCGGTGACATCTCGAACCGGCTGCTGATGGAAGCCCTCGCAACGCGAGGTCATGCCTGCCGGGTGGTGGCCCGCCTCTCCACCTTCAGCGAAGACGAGCACCGTCGCTTCGTTCGGGACTTGGCGGATAGGCAGGTTGAACTGAAATCCTCCGCTGCGGGCGCGGCTGTGTTCGACCACGGCGGCGTCGAGGTGCACGTCCTTACCGCCAATCCGAACTTGCGCGGGTACTTCACCGGCCAGATTAGGGAGTTCTCCCCGTCGGTGATTCTGGCCTCGACCGACGACCCGGTCCAACTTCTTCTTGAAACCTCACTGCGCGCCGACGGCCCTCGCGTTGTGTACCTTGTCCGCGCAACCCTTGCCTTGCCTTTCGGCCCCGACGCTGCATTTCCGAGCGAACTCAAGACCCGGATGCTGCGCAACGTCGACGGAGTCGTCGGTGTGAGCCGCTACGTGGCCGGATACGTGCGCCGCTGGAGTGGTATCGAAGCAGTCCATGTACCCATTTCGCTGATGGAACCCGGGCCGTTTCCGGATCTTGGGCGGTTCGACAACGAGTTCGTCACGCTCGTGAATCCCTGTGCGGTGAAAGGCATCTCGATCTTCCTGGCACTCGCCGAACGAATGCCCGGCGTGCAGTTCGCCGCCGTGCCCACCTGGGGGACCAACAAGCAGGATCGAGCAGCGCTTCAGGCGTACGCCAATATTGCCGTGCTCGATCCGGTTGATGACATCGACGAGATCCTGAAACGAACGCGGGTGCTCCTCGTTCCGTCTCTCTGGGCGGAAGCCCGTTCGCGCATCATCGTCGAGGCCATGCTGCACGGCGTTCCGGTAATCGCGAGCGACGTCGGCGGCATCCCCGAAGCGAAGATGGGCGTCGATTATCTGCTGCCCGTGCGGCCGATCGAGCGGTATCAGCCGAATGTGGACGAACAGATGGTGCCCGTTGCCGAGGTTCCAAGGCAAGATATCGGGCCATGGGAGGAGGTCCTTCGCCGTTTGGTCACCGACCGGCGCCACTACGAGCAGATTTCCCGCGCGTCGCGTGACGCGGCGATCGCGTACGTCGAGAACTTGAGCGTAGTGCCGCTCGAAAGCTACCTGGAAGAGACCGCCCGGGCGCCTGCACGTCCGCGTCGCTTTGCGCCGGTGGAGACCGCCGCGCCCTCGCCCGTCGACAAACTGTCGCCCGAGAAACGGCGGCTTCTCAACCTTCGATTGCAGCGAACCGTCGCGACCGCGACGCCTTCCGACCCCTGGTTCCCGACGGCGGTCTGGAGGGAGCGAACGCGCCTGCGCCTGTTCTGCTTCCCGTCCGCCGGAGGAGGAACGTCGTCATTCCGAGGGTGGAGCGAGAGCTTGCCTCCCGAGGTTCTGATCTGCCCCGTCCGTCTACCCGGCCGGGAGAGCCGTCTCTCCGCGCCTCCATTCCGGAGCATGGAGACGCTGATTGCCGCGCTAGGAAAGGCGATCGAACCCTATCTGCCACAACCGTACGCGTTCTTCGGGCACAGCATGGGCGCGGCGATTGCCTTCGAACTGTCGCGGCATCTGCGCCGGCGAGGAGGCCCCCTGCCCGCCGGCCTGTTCGTTTCCGGCGCTCGCGCGCCTCAGTTCCGTTTGGGCCACGTCCCGGCCCCGGAGCCGGCAGACGAGGAGTTCTTAGACGAGTTGCGGCGGCTTGAGGGAGTCCCCGCGGCGATTCTCGAAAACCGGGAGCTTCTTCAGGTGATACTGCCGGCACTGCGCGCTGACACGGAACTCTACCGGAACTACGTTTACGTCGAGGAACCGCCGCTTGCTTGCCCGATTCGCGCCTATGGGGGCGCCGGCGATCCGAACGTGAAACCGGAACACCTTGCGGCGTGGGGCAGCCAAACGACAGCCGGATTTTCGCTCCGGACCTTCGATGGCGGGCACTTCTTCGTGGACAGCGCGCGTGACGAGTTCCTTCGTGCGCTTGCCGGCGACCTGGGTGAGCTGGTCAGCTCTGCGTCATGATCTCGCGGACGAACTGGGCGGTCTGGCCGATCTGATCGTTGAAACGCTGGTAGATGCCGATGATGACCGGGTCCGTCGGCTTGATACCGTTCAGGGCCACGGCCATCCGCTCGCGGATCTGCTTCGGCGAATCCACCGTCCGGCCCGCTGCCAGGACCTTGTACGTAAGGCACGGCTTTGGGGTCTTGCGGATCGTCTCCATCATTTTCGGGGGATCCGAAGACAGGTAGATCTCTCCCAGCGGGACCTCGCCCAGGATCTTTTCGAAGTCCGCGCGGGGCCGGATCATGTAATAGAGCGCGGTCATGTAGTAGTCGACGTCCCAGCCCTTCTCCTCCGCGTACTCGACCGCCTTCGGATTGTGACAGGAGAGGCCGACCATGGCCCCCGCGTCCCGGATGTGCTTCAGGTAGTCCCGGGACTTCTCGAACTGTCCTGAGTGCCAGAGCCGGTTGGTTGAGCCGCCGTGCTGGGCGATCCCGAGCGGCTGCAACTTCATCGCCCGCTTCACCATCTCAGGCTGCTCGTTGAAGTTCGGCCGGGACAGCAGGAGCAACTGGAGCTTTCCGCCCTTCTCCTTGTACTTCAGCCAGTCGATCTCGAGACGCTCGCTCCAGCTCGCCTGCCACGTGTTGAC
>JAEHDI010000938.1 GCA_016880505.1 Bryobacterales bacterium
CCGCTTCCTCAATTGAGCCAGCGGGACCCGCCTGTATTCTTTCATCGGGTGCACCAAGACTTCCTTTTTCTGGACGAACTTGATCCCGGCGGCGCGCATGTCTACCTTCGCCTGGTCACACGCTTCCTTCGGGAACAGATCCTCCGGACAGGCATAGAGAGTGCAGAGGCCACAGGCGCAGCAGAGTTGCGCCCACTGGTTCCAGATATCCGCTCCGGTCGAGGTGAACCCGAGGCTCCGCATCACCTTGTGCGGTTCCACCTGGTAGCCGAGCAGGTAGCGAGGACAGAATTCCGTACAGTAGCTGCACTGGTCGCACGCCGACTTGCCGATGTGGTTCATCGACTCAATCGGACGGTCCTTGCGCGTGATCAGGTAGTGGTCGCGCGGCAGAACGATGATTCCGGCGGTGGTACGAGTGACGACATCTTCGAGATCGAACGACAGAAAGCCCATCATGATGCCGTTCACGAACATCCCTAGCTCCGGGATCCGCGCGCCTCCCGCAAGCTCGATCAGTTCGCGGAACGACGTGCCGATGGGCACCCAGAACGATTTTGGCTCCCGCACCGCACCCGCAATCGAGACGAACTTTTTCGTCACCGGAACGCCCTTGTTCGCGAAGTGAACGTTATACAGCGTCTCGACGTTGTTCACGACGCAGCCGACCTGAAGCGGAATCCCGGCCGGTGGAATCAATCGTCCGGTGGCGGTATAGACGAGCTCGTACTCGTCACCCGACGGATAGAAATCGCCAAGAAACACAAGGTCAGTTTTCTCCGGCTTCAGGTGCTTGCGAACCGCCTCGACCGCCGCGGCGTTCTTTTCTTTAATGCCGAATTTGCCACGTGAGGCTTTGGTTGCCTTTACCATGAGGTCCATCCCGGCGAGGATTTCGGCCGGAAAGTGCGTCATGATCTCGACATCTTTATGAATGAGGGGCTCGCACTCGGCGCCGTTGGCGATCATGAACTCGACCTGCGAGTTCGCTTTGATGTACGTGGGGAAGCCGGCTCCACCCGCGCCGACGACGCCGCACTCCCGAAGTTTTTTGTCGAGACCCATCGAGTTGGCCAGGACGCCGCCGTTACGAGGCGGCCGGAATCTGCTCAAGCATCGTATTGTACTGCGCGAGGTCGTCCCTCATAACGGTGATGAGCGTCTTTTCGAGATCTTCACCGGTAGTGATCATCCGGACCAAATGCAGCGCCGCCAGCCGTGCGCACCAGGGATCGGTGACCGGGCGCCCGGTTTGACGGGCCAGTTCAAGCAAGTCGGGATGCCGCAGCGCGATCACTTTCTCGACCTTCATGTCGCCGGACGACAGCAGGAATTTCACGTCCACCGAATCGCTGTGGCGGATGGAGATGGCGGTCTGAAGCCAGAGGAAATCGACTTGCCAGGTTCGCCCGAACGGGTCCGGCCCAGCCTGGAAATGCCGGAAATTTCGGATCATTTGCCCCATCGTAGCATGGGGCCGAGGGTCGCCGATCAGAACTGCATGCCGCTATGGGAGACGAGCGACAGAAACTCGTCGCGGGTTTCCTTCCTGTGGCGGAACGCCCCCAGCATAGCGCTGGTCATGGCGCCGGAGTGCTGCTTTTCGACGCCTCGCATCATCATGCAGAAGTGCTTGGCCTCGACGATGACTCCGACGCCGAGTGGTTCGATCGCCTCCATAATGGTTTGCGCCACCTGCTGCGTCAGACGCTCCTGAAGCTGGAGCCGGCGGGCGAACATGTCGACGATGCGCGGGATCTTGCTGAGGCCGATTACTTTGTTCTTTGGCAGATAGTCGGCGTGGACCTTGCCGAAAAAGGGAAGCAGGTGGTGCTCGCACAGGCTGAAGAACTCGATGTCCTTCACGACGACCATTTCGTCGTATTTGACGGCGTAAAGGGCCCCGTTCAGGAGCTTTTCGACGTTCATGTGGTAGCCGCTGGTGAGGAAGCGGAGCGCAGCTTCCGCGCGATGCGGCGTCTTCAGGAGTCCATCCCGAGACGGATCCTCGCCAAGTTCCAGAAGGATTCTCTCGACATTCGCGGCGATTTCACCGCTATGATGCCTCGGCTGCATCACCTCGACGACTGCCTTTCGCTTTTTCATGACTTCCCGTTCACTTCGAAGATGTTTCGTTTCGTCTCGTAGATTCGAATTCGTTCGAGCCCAGTCCCACCGGCGGAAAACGTGTCGCCCCATCCGGCGAGCAACCGGTCGCGGATCACGATCGCAAGGTTCTCCGTGGTCGGCGGCGTTGCGGCGAATTCAGGCGCCTGCCGGTTCAGGTCCTTGTGATCGAATGCGTCGACAACCCGCTCGCGGACCAGCGCGTCCAGGGCCTGAAGATCGACCACTAGCCCGGTCGCTTCGTCGAGCGGCCCCCGCACGCTGACTTCGACCGTGTAGTTGTGCCCGTGACCAAACGGGTTGTTGCATTTCCCGTACACGTCGCGATTTTCGCTGTCCGAAAGCTGAGCGGCGTGCAGACGGTGCGCGGACGAGAACCGGTACCGGCGCGTCAGTCGAATCAATGCGTTCCCCCGAAATAGTCGACGTAGAGGTCTTCCGTCTCGTATACGCGGACCGAGTACAACCGCGCTTCCGGCCCACGGAAGTGCGGCTTAATCCGGTTCCAGATCTCGACGGCGACGTTCTCGGTCGTCGGCACGATACGGTCGAAAGGCGGTACCTCCCGGTTGAGGAAACGGTGGTCGAAGGGCTCAACGACCTCTCGGTTGAGGACCTCTTTGAGCCGTTTGAGGTCGAATACCATGCCGGTTACCGGGTCGGGGCTGCCCTCCAGGGTGACCTCCAGGACGTAATTATGCCCGTGACCGTGCGGGTTCGCGGCCGGTCCATACAACGATTTGTTTTCCTCGTCGGTCAGGCTCGCATTTCGACAGACGTGGGAAGCCGAAAACTCGACCTTACGCGTGATGAACATTTCTAACGTTTATGATGCCGCAAAGACAGGTGAGGATACTCTAAAATTATAGGGAGAACGGATGCAAACGGTCAAAACTGAGCGGATCCTCCGCATACTCATCGGAATTTTACTCGTCGTACTTGGCTACGTGATCGTCGACTCTTTCGAGGAGCGGATCGTGGTCGTCGGCGACACAGCCCCGGATTTCACGGTTACCACCGACAGCGGCCGGCAGGTCACGCGGTCCGATTTCGGCGGCAAACTGCTGGTGCTGAACTTCTGGGCGACCTGGTGCCCTCCCTGCGTGCAAGAGATGCCGTCACTCGATCAGTTTCAAAAGCGGCTGGCTGGGGACGGCGTAGTCGTGCTGGGCGTCAGCGTGGATAAGAGCGAGCGGGCGTACCGGCAGTTCCTCCAGAAGGCAAAAGTCTCGTTCCTGACCGCGCGGAATCCCTCCGCCGAGATCAGCGCCGAGTATGGGACATTCAAGTATCCCGAGACGTACTTGATCGACGGCCGGGGAAAAGTCGTCCTGAAACACATTGGCCCCCGAGACTGGTCCGACGAACGGCTCATAAACGAGATAAGATCACTGCTCTAGGACATCATGATCTCCGAGCAGGCAAAGCGGGAGCTGGCCGAAGTGGTTGGGCCACGCGGCTTCCTGGACCGGCCTGAGGATCTCACGCTCTACGAGTACGACGCAAGCGTCGAGAAGGCCCGGCCCGACCTCGTCGTTTTTCCCCGTTCCACCGATGAAGTTGTCCGGATCGTCAAGATCGCGTTGCGGCATGGCGTGCCCCTGGTTGGACGTGGCGCCGGGACGGGGCTCAGCGGCGGGGCGATCCCCGTCAAGGGCGGCGTAATCGTGTCCTTCGCCCGGATGGACCGCATCCTCGAGATTGATCTTGAGAACGAGAGGGCCGTTGTCGAGGCGGGGGTCGTCAACCTGGACATTACGATTGCCGTACAGGGCCAGAAGTACTTCTTCGCGCCGGATCCCTCCAGCCAGAAGGCCTGCACCATCGGCGGCAACGTCGCTGAGAATGCCGGCGGGCCGCACACGTTGGC
>JAEHDI010000939.1 GCA_016880505.1 Bryobacterales bacterium
CAAGAATCGCCTACGGCGGGATCATGCACGAATCGAACTCCTTCAAGCCGGCGATGACGCCGCTCGCGGAGTTCCACGTCTATCGTGGCGAGGAGATCCCGCGCGAGTTCGCGAACGGCAACGGCGAACTCGCCGGGTACATCGAGGGCGCGGGCAAGTTCGACCTGGATCTCGTCCCTACGCTGTTCGCCGAAGCGACGCCCGCCGGACCCGTGACCGCGGACGCCTTGGACAAACTCACCGCCGAGCTGATCACGCGCGTAAAGGCCGCCGGCCGCCTCGATGGCCTGTTGCTCGCACTCCACGGCGCCATGGTCACCGAAAAGTATCCGCACGGCGACGCCGAGATCGTGCGCCGCCTGCGCGAGGCCGTCGGTAAGGATCTGCCGATCGTCGTGACGCACGATTTCCACGCGAACATCTCGACCGACATTGTGGAGCACTCCACCGTCCTGCTGAACTACAAAACAAACCCGCACGTCGACCAGAAGGAGCGCGGGCGCAAAGCGGCGGAAATCATGTCCGGAATCGCCCGCGGCAAAGTGCGTCCCACGCAGGCGATCGCCAAGCCGCCGATGCTCTACAACATCCGCTTCCAGAACACGAACGTGGAGCCCCTGCGGCCGATCGTCGAGGAAACCCGCCGCCTCGAAACGCAGCCGGGTATCCTCGCTGCCAGTGTGTCGGGCGGCTATCAGTATGCCGACTCGCAGGCGATGGGTGTCAGCGTCGTCGTTGTTACCGACAACGACCCGGCCCGCGCGAAACGAGAGGCTGACCGCCTTGGGGAGATGCTCTGGGCCACCCGCGACCGTCTGAAGCTCAACCTGCCCGACGCCGCGGCCGCGGTACGGCAGGCGATGGCGGCCGACAAATTCCCGGTGGTGCTCGTCGATATGGGCGACAACATCGGAGGCGGTTCGGCCGGAGATTCGACGTTCGTGCTGGACGAACTTCTGCGCCAGAAGGCGCAGGGCTGGGTTGTGGTCATCGCCGACCCCTCGTCCGTCGAAACCGCGATGCGCGCCGGAATCGGCGGGGCGTTCGACGAATCGGTCGGCGGCAAGATCGACAATCTGCACGGAGAGCCGGTGCGGGTCCGCGGGCGCGTCAAGTCCCTTCACGACGGAAAATACATGGAGACCGAGGTACGTCACGGCGGCGACCGCTATCTCGACCAGGGACACACGGCCGTGATCGAAGTTGAAGGCTCGACGCGCGACCTGCCGAATCTACTGATGCTGACCACCAGACGGCAGCCGCCCTTCAGCCTCCACCAGTTGATCGGCTGTGGAGTTTATCCGGAGCGGCAGCGAATCCTCGCAGTGAAAGCCGCCATCGCCTTTCGCGCCGCTTACGAACCCATCGCCGCCCGCATCATCGAAGTCGATACGCCGGGAGCGACGGCGGTGAATCCGGCTCGCTTTACCTACACCCGTGCGCGCCGGCCGCTCTTCGGACTGGAGTGAAACCGCTACCGCAGATCCATCGGAAACGTGTCGAGTGTTGTAACGCTGTCCTTGCCGACCAGATAGTTGTGCTCCAACCGGATTCCTCCGGCGAGCGCTTCGCTATACAGCCCGGGCTCGCACGCGATGACATCGCCCTCCTGGATCACCTGATCGCTCCCCGGAATGAGCCATGGGAACTCCCACGCATCCATCCCAAGGCCGTGGCCGGCGTGGTGGTAGAAGGAACCCTTCGCCGGCTCGAACCGGTCCAGTTGCGTTCGGATCTCCTCGTAGATCGCGCGGCACGACGCGCCGGGACGAATCAGTCGTTGCGCCAGTTCGTGCGCTTCCATGATGTGTGCCCACGCGTCCTGCTGGAGTTGGGTGGGCGGCCCGGCCGCGAACGTGCGGCAGAGGTCGCACATGTACCCTTCGAACATGGGGAAGATGTCGAGGATGTAAAGATCTCCGCTTTGAACCTTGCGGTCCGTCGGAGCACCTCCGGTGATCGCGCGTGTGCCGCAAGCGAAGTCGCCACGGAGATCGACCGACGTGCCGGCATGGCGGACCATCGCCTCGTACATGATCACGTGCGCCTCGTTTTCCGTCATTCCCGGTTCGAGGCGCGCCTTGATGGCCGCGTAACCTGCCTCCGTCAGCTCGGTGGTTGCACGCATCGCCTCGATTTCGTCGGGGTCCTTGCGGCGGCGCATTTCCATCAGATCTGGGGTCAGGTTCACCACTGCGCGGCCCTGCAACGCGTCGAGAACGCCGGAGCTGACCGACTCGAACTCCACCGCCGCCGGTCCGGGCACGTGTGCGGCAAACCGGCTCACCGCCGCCGCGACTTCGGCGTTCACGCTGGCACGGCTGAACAGGCGATCGAGGCTGTAAGCCGTATAGGTCTCAATACGGTGCGCCACGCACTCGCGCGGTTCGGAGTTCGTGACCAGCAGGCTGTGTCCGGACGCGGCAATGGCGAACGCCTGCGCCTGCGTGGGGTCCAGCAGCGCGCCGGTGAAGTAGTAGATCGTCTTCGGATTGCCGAGGATCGCCAGTTCGACTTTGGCGCGCTCCATTTGTCGCAAAAGGCGTGCCTGCCGCTCCCGGCAGAATTCGAGTTTCAGCATGATGTGTCCTCAGGTTTCGAATTTTCTCCCGGAAAGTATGCCGCCGTCCACCAACTGCACCGCGCCTGTGACCCAGCTAGATTCATCCGACGCGAGGAACAGCGCGCAGTTGGCCACGTCCCGCGGTGTGCCGATGCGCCCCAGCGGGTACATGGATTTCAGCATTTCAAAGCCCTCCGGCCGGGCCTCCCAGTACGTCATGCAGTTTCTGGTGGCAATGGTCCCCGGACAAATGAGGTTCGACCGGATCTTCCGGTCGCCGTACTCGGCCGCAATCAGTCGCATCATGGCGATCAACCCGCCCTTCGCCGCGGTGTAAGCCGTCTCGCTCACTCCGAATAGGGCGTTGACGCTCGAGAGCGTGATGATGCTGCCGCCGCCCCGCAGAAGCATCAGCGGGATCGCGCGTTGCGTGCAGAGAAATGGTCCCTTGAGCGTGACGTCGATCGTGCGGTCCCAGACCTCTTCGGCAAGCTCGGTAATCGTTGTGTCGCCGTCGGACCAAAAGGCGTTGTTGACCAGCACGTCGAGGCCGCCGAAGCGCGCCTCCACCAGTTGGAACATCCGGTCGAGTTCGGCCGGCGAGCTGATATCGGCCTCCACCGCCAGCGCCCGCCCTCCGGACGACTCGATTCCCTTGACGACTGCCTCCGCGCCGGCAAGCACAACGTCATTCACAACGACCGCCGCTCCTTCAGCGGCGAACAAGCGGGCAGTTTCGGCCCCGATGCCGCCCGCTGCCCCAGTGATCAGTGCGACCTTCTTCTCCAGTCGATTACCCATAACGACGAAGTATACTGAAGCTCCAAAGGAGAGACGGGCATGCACGGACAGGCTTTCAACCGCAGGCAATTCCTCGCAGGGACCGCACTGGCCGGCGTGGCGCCGTCGCTTACCTTAGGCCGCGGCGCCGCTGATGTCTCAGGTCTGCGTGTGGGCTGTACCGAAGCGGACATCACCCCCGATATCGGGATGGAGCAGCCCGGCGGCTACGGAAAGGCGTTCCACAAGACGCTGCACGACCCCTGCAAAGTGCGTGCCGCCGTGTTCGAGAACGCCGGGTCGCGGGTGGCGCTGGTCAGTCTCGACGCGCTGGTGGTCCCGCGGTCGGTGGTCTTGGACGCGCGCCGCGAAATCCGCCAACGCTGCGGCATCCCGCCCGAAGCGGTGATGATCGCCGCCACCCACTCGCACTCCTCCGGCCCGACCGGAATGGTCCAGCCGGGCGAGTACGACCATGCGGACTCCTTCGTCCGGCAGCTCGCCTACGAGAAGTCGTCCTGCGCCGACGCCGGGTATCTGGACCGCGTGCGAGCTCAACTTGTGGACGTCGTTTCGCGCGCGTGGCAAGGGCGGGTCCCAGCCCGATGCAGTTTCGGCTTCGGCATCGAAGACAAAGTTGCGTTCAACCGCCGCTTTCGGATGAAGAACGGTCTCACGTACACGCACCCCGGCAAGGGCAACCCGGACATCGTCGAGGTCGCCGGTCCCGTGGACCCGCAGGTCGGCGTCATCGGCGTCTGGAATGAGGCGGGGCGCCTCGCCGGCTGCGTCGTCAACTTCGCCTGCCATGGGACGACGAATCCCGGCGGCATCTCGGCAAACTGGATCTACTACCTCGAGCAAACGATCCGCGGCGTCTTCGGAGCGGATAGCGTTGTGCTCTTTCTACCGGGAACGTGCGGCGATGTCACGCAGGTAAACAACCTCAGCCCCTATGCCGACCCGCAGGGCGAAGACTGGGCGCGCTTTGTCGGTGCGCGAGTCGGCGCCGAAGCGGTCAAGGTACTGCTCTCCGCCGTCCCCGGAGCGGACGTGCCGCTCTCCGCGGAATCGAAAGTCCTGCGGATCTCCCGCCGCAAGCCCAGCGCCGCGCGCCTGCGGCGCAGCCTCGATGTCGTCAGGAAATCTCCGGAAGAAGCCGGTCAGACGGAATGGACCTTCGCCAAGGAGATCGTGCTGCTCGACGCGTTACTCAAGAAGGCCCCCGAAGTCGATGTCGAGACGCAGGCAATCCAGATCGGTCCGGTGGCTCTGCCGACATCGCCGGCCGAGTATTTCTGCCAGTTCGGACTCGACTTAAAGAAGCGAGGCAACTTCCCGCTGACGTTTCCCGTGGAGCTGGCCAACGGCTTCATCGGCTACGTGCCGACCGAAGAAGCTCTCGGCAAACGCGGCGGCGGCTACGAGACTCGGCTGACGAGCTACAGCAACCTCGTGCCCCCCGCCGGCCGGCAGATCCTCGAAGCGGGCCTCGAACTGATGGCGCGGATGACGCCGGTCACAACGCCGAAGCCAGACTCGGCGCCTCCGTTCCGCGCGCCGTGGTCTTATGGCGACGTTCCGCCGGAGTTGGACTGATCGACCTCCTCAGTACCCCTTCTGCTTGTCGACGACGTTCAGCAGCGGCTCGCCGTTCGCGAACCGCCGCAGGTTCTCCTTGAACAGCGCGAGGTA
>JAEHDI010000940.1 GCA_016880505.1 Bryobacterales bacterium
GAGCCCGAATGGGAAGGGCACGTGACTCTCGAGTTTTCCAACACCACGCCGTTGCCAGCCAAGATCTACGCGCACGAGGGCTGCGCGCAGGTGCTGTTCATCGAGGGCGACGAGGTCTGCGAGACCTCCTACAAGGACCGTGGCGGCAAGTACCAGGGCCAGCGCGGCGTCACGCTGCCGCGGACCTGATGCTCGCAGACGTCGGAAGCGGTGGTTTTGCTGACGCCGTTGCCTAGAGCGACATCGCCTTAGCAACACTGCGAAGCGCGCAGCGCATGGCAAAAGTGCGTCGCTGAACCTCCGTTGCGTCGGTTTCGAAAGTGTCGCCTTTCCTTACATCGTCTAGCGCGCGTGGACGCAGCCGCTGACCAACCCCTTGATGAAGTTGCCATTCGCTGGAGCCCTGCGCTCTGGCTGGGTTCTTGCTTATGCGTGCGTCCACCCTGGGGGGTGTCCAAGGAGGGACAATTGAAAGCGCGTTTGATTACGTCATGCGTCGCCATCGGCGGTGCGTTCCTGGCGTTCGCCGCATCCGCAGCGCCGGTCATCACGAGGGTCAATTTCTTTACTGACGTATTGGGGCCAAGCGCGACCTTCGCGGTTCCGGCGGGGAGCTATCTGCATCTCGACACGACGGCTGTCTCGCCCTATCTGCCGGCTCAGGTCTCCGCGACGGCGACCTATTCGCTCGATCCGGGCATCGTGCGCTCGCTGACCTTTTACACCGGCCCGATCTTCGCGGAGAAGAACTTTGACCGGTTCCTCACCAACCTGAGCCTTACCAGTGCGTGGAACCTGCGGGTCACCGATCCTTCTGGACCGACGGACGGGGTCTTTGATGCGATTGCGGATCCTGAATTTCTGCCGCTGGTGCTGAACCTGCATGTCGTCCAGGACGGCACGACTCCGCTGGTCGCATGGGATCTTCCCGATCTGAGCGCGTTTGATGCTGACCGCATCCGAGTGCGGGTGACCGATGCTTCTTCAGGCCTGCAGATCTTTCAGAGTGAGAACTTGCCGGTCTCTGCAACGAGCTACATGATTCCGGACGGAGTACTGGACATTGGCGGGTCCTATGAGTTTCGCGTGATGCTTGACGACTTGACCGGTGCCTTCGGCGAACCGTTCAGAACTCTGGAGAATCGTTCCAATACCTTCACCGGTGCGGTGTCGATCGTTCCGGAACCAGGGACCCTCGCGTTGCTCGGCTTGGGAATCGTCGCCCTGGCCGCCCTGCGTCGCCGAACGCAGTAGACAGTCACGCCCTGGGGTCTGGAGCACGGGCGCTGTCCTACATCGGACGGCGTCCGCTCTCCTTTCTGAAGCCTTCTGGCCAACGGTCTCCCGCTTTCCCGGCCCGACTCATTTGTCTCCGGCGCAGGCTGCCGAGACCAGCGCTCGCCTAACGCTCCATCTGCTTGACCTTCGGCCGCGGCACGTCGGGCTTGGGCGGGCGCGCCTCGGCCGACTCGTTTCTCGGTGGTGCTGTCGCTTGGACTTCGACGGTCGGGGGCGTGGTGCTGGCTGGCTCTGCAACGGGCGGTCCGCGGTGAACCTGAGCGGGTGGCGCGGCGTGCGGAGGTTCGCTTGGCAGCGGTCCGCGCTGAACCTGCGCGGGTGGGGCCGCGCGCGGTGAGGTCGGAACCGCGGCTGACGCCGGTACCTTTACGCTTGGTGGTGAGGCCATCGGCGCCGGTTGGCGAATCGTCGGCGGC
>JAEHDI010000941.1 GCA_016880505.1 Bryobacterales bacterium
CGCGCCCGCGAGCTCCGGAAAAAGTACGAGGACGACGTCGAGGCGGTGCTGGCGCTCAACGTGTCCAAGGTGGCTCAGGCACGCTACCGAATGCACGGCGCGGCCGACTACCCCGATGCAACCTCTACATTGCGCGTCTCTTTTGGGCCTGTCCGGGGCTATGAGACCTCCGGCGGCTCTTTTGTTCCCTATGCCACGAACTTCGAGGGCCTCTTCAGGTGGGTCACCGGTGTGGAGCCGTTCGTCCTGCCGGAACAATGGATCCGCGCCAAGTCCGCACTCGACCTGGAGACGCCGTTCAACTTCGTCTCCACCGCCGACACGCACGGCGGCAATTCGGGCAGCCCGACGGTGAACCTGGATGGTGAAGTCGTCGGAATCCTGTTCGACGGCAACCTGGAAAGCCTTCCAAATCGCTTCCTGTACACCGAGGAGAGGTCACGCTCGATTCACGTCTCGGCCCAAGCGATCACCGAGGCGCTCCGGAAGGTCTACCACGCGCAACCGTTGCTTACCGAGCTCGGTCTCAGACTCCCCGGGGGGCTGAAAGAGAAGGCGCCGACCGCAAGGTAGCGGTTTGACCGTTTTTCCGGGCCCAAACGTAACAGTGGTTGCCGATCCGGCCGGCCCTAGGCGACCGGCGGAGGATCACGTCCAGGTACCGCAGCGGAAAGACTAACCAGCCGAGGACGCCGTGCGCCACGACGCGAGCCGGCCGCCACGGAAGCCAGGCCTTGACGTACTCGAGAACGAAGACCAACAGCGTTGCCGTCGGGCCTGTCCGCCAGCCTGAGGCGACCACTTCCAGGCCTCCGGCCTGCTGCTTCAGCCCGTCCAGCGTGTAGCGGCGGTAGTCGCGCGGGTATTCGTGGAACGGGTGGCAGAACGGCACTACGAAATGGGCATAGCCTCCGGGGGACAGCACGCGCCCGATTTCGGCGACTACAGCCCCCGGGTTCTCCACGTGCTCCAGAACGGCGTCACACTCGACTCTCTGGAAGAGGTCGCTCCTGAAGGGAAGCCGCTCCGCGGAGGCAGCGACGGTGACGCCCGGAAGCGGGAAAAGGTCCACGTTCACATACCCGTCGACGAAGCAGCCGGCGCCGCCGATATAGAGATTCCAGCGCCCGAGCGGCGCGTCGATCTTCAGTTCGGCCGGGTCGGGGAGGCAGAGGTCCGGGGGGTTGAGAATGCGGAAAAGCCGCTCCCTCCAGCCCGCGGAATGACGGCGGCGGTACAGATCTGTTACATTTTCCGGACCCATATGAGGAGGGAGAACTACCAAGGTAGCACTCCGCCCCGGACTGGTATACTGAGACCAAAGGGCTTCCATCATGAAAACGTATGGCAAGTTCGCGGCTCTGATTGTCGTTATAGTCGGCACTCTCGTTTGGCTGGCGGTAGGTGGAATCAACCAGACGAAGACGTATTACAAGACCATCGGAGAGCTGCGGGAAATGGGCAACGGCGCGTTGGGGAAACGTCTTCGCGTCGCCGGCGATGTCGAAAGCGGCTCGATTGTCCGCGCCGGGCGCGAGGTGGCGTTCACCCTCCATCAGGAGAATGTGCGGCTGAAGGTCGTCTATGACGGCGCCGAGCCTTTGCCGGACACCTTCCGCGACGGCGCGCAAGCCCTAGCCGACGGCAGGATGGGAACGGACGGCGTGTTCCGGGCAAGCAAGATCCAGGCCAAGTGCGCCTCGAAATACGAGGCGAAGCCGGGCCAGAAGACCCCCGCCGCGAAACAAGCCGGCGTATAGCCGGAAGGATCCTATGGAAAATCTGGGTTCGCTCGCACTCCTTCTTGCGTTCTGTTTGGGAGTTTACGCGTTTCTCGGCTCGGTCGTTGGCGGCTGGAAACGCAAGCCGTTTCTCGTCCTGAGCGCCCAACGCGCAGTATATGGAACGTGGTTTCTACTGACAGCTGCCTCCGCCCTGCTCGTCCAGGCACTGCTGACCAGCGACTTCCGGCTCGGCTACGTCGCAGCGCACAGCAACCGCGACATGCCGGCCCTGTACAAGTTCGCGGCCTGGTGGGGCGGCCAGGAAGGCTCGCTGCTCTTCTGGAGCTGGCTGCTGTCCAGTTACGCTGCGGTCGTGGTCTTCACCAACCGGCGAAAGCATCGCGGCATGATGCCTTTCGTCACCGCCGTATTGGCGGCGACCCAGGTTTTCTTCCTGATTCTCAACGCCTTCGTGGTCAGCCCCTTTCAGGTGCTGGCGGTTGGCCGGGAAGTCACCGCGGTCCCGGACGGCAATGGATTGAACCCGCTGCTTCAGTACTGGGCGATGGCGATTCATCCACCCTTCTTGTATCTCGGATACGTCGGTTTCGTGGTGCCATTCGCATTCGCGATGGGGTCTTTGATCACGCGCCAGCCCGGCGACTCGTGGATCCACACGACGCGCCGCTGGACGATCGTGACCTGGATGTTCCAGAGCATCGGCATCCTGCTCGGAGCAGGCTGGGCCTACGCGGTGCTCGGCTGGGGAGGCTACTGGGGCTGGGACCCAGTGGAAAATGCCTCCCTGCTACCGTGGATCACCGCGACGGCGTTCCTGCACTCGGTGATGATGCAAGAGAAGAAGGGAATGATGAAGGTCTGGAACATGGTCCTCGTCTCCCTGACCTTCTGGCTCTGCATCTTCGGGACGTTCCTGACGCGTTCGGGGGTCGTCAGTTCGGTACACGCCTTCGCGCAGTCTCCGATCGGCAAGTACTTCGTCAGTTTCCTGGCCATCGTCGCCGCCTTCACGATCTACGTGATCCTGGACCGGCTCGATTATCTGAAGAGCGAGTCGCGGCTTGAAAGCGTCGTCTCGCGTGAATCCAGCTTCCTGTTCAACAACCTGATCCTGCTGGCAAGCTGCTTCGCTGTCCTTTGGGGCACGTTGTTCCCGGTGATCTCCGAGGCGGTTACCGGCGAGAAGATCAGCGTGGACGCCCCGTTCTTCAACCGCGTGAACGTGCCAGTCGGGCTGTTCCTGCTGTTTCTGACCGGCGTGGCGCCGCTGCTGGCCTGGCGCCGGAC
>JAEHDI010000942.1 GCA_016880505.1 Bryobacterales bacterium
CGATACGCACGCACGCCGCCGAGCCGGCGCGTGCCCCAGGTCTCGACCGCGACCTCGTCGCCAACGCGGGGGAGCCCCCTGAGCCTCAGCGAGAGATGCGTCAGCACCCAAAGCCGGCCGGCGGCCCGCAGGTCGTCGAGCGAGAGCCCGTACGCACGGCAGTGGATGTCGGCGGTTTCCTGGAGATACCGGCAAATCGCCGGCGCCGACGCGCGCCCGCCGGGCTCGGCTTCATAGAAGCGGACGCGATACGTCTCGCGCCAGACGAGGTTCATTCCGGCAGTGTAACAGGGGCTTTGCCTATGCTTCCGCGAGTCCGGCGTCGCGGATTACGCCACGGAGGTGCGCCAGCGCCTGGGTGTAGTTCTTCGAGCCGACGTATTCGAGAAACAGCGGTGCCCCGGGCTTACGGTCAACCGCCATGGTTACGAACTTCCGGTAGTCGAGGTCACCCTCGCCGGCCGGCACGCCGCGGGTCACATGGAGCTTGCGATCTTTCGCGTGGAAGCAGTCGATCCACGGCCCGAGTTGATCGAACATCGCCTCGATGCCGTCCACTTCAAGCAGGTTGGCCGGGTCGAGCAGCGCCCGGATGCGGGGCGAGCCGACCTCCTCGAGGAACAGCCGGGTACGCCGCGCGCTGGCGAGGAAGCCCTGGAAATACGGCTCCAGCAACACGATGGCGTCGTGCGAATCCGCTATGCGCGCCAGTTCTTTTCCCGTGACCAGCATCCGGCGCCAGACTTCCTCCTGCCAGTGGTGCGGGATCGGAGGTTCGGGTTCCGTGCCGCGCCAGTGTCCGGCTTCGCTGATGAATTTGCGCACGCCCATGTGGCCGCCCACCGTCATCATCGCGTCGAAGTACGCGAGGTTCGCCTTGCGCTCCGCCTCCTCCGGGTGAATCAGGTTCGTGTAAACGCCAATGCTGTGGATGGAGATGCCGGCCGAGCGGTAAATGCCTGCGATTTCGGTGGCCCGCGCCGCCGTGAGGCCGGCAAGATCGCTGCGGCTGTTGTACTTCCAGTAGTTGCTGTCGGTCTGGGTGAGGAAGAGCTGGATAACTCGGATGCCCTGCTCTTTCAGTTCCTGAGCCATTCGGGCGTTGGTGTAGTCGCGAAACTCGGTAGTGGCCATACCGATGGTCACCGTCTTCCCGGCTTTCGCGGAGACGGCCACCGGCAGAGCCGCGGCCGCGAGGAGTGCGCCACGTCGGGTGATCGAGTGCGGCATCTATATCTCCAGCTTCCAGGGAGCGCGGTACGGTCTCAGGACCAGCGCGTCTGCCTGCGGATCGCCGATCACGCGGTTCTTCTCACCGTCCCAACGGATGCTGCGGCCGGTTTCCCACGAGATGTTGAGCAAATGGCCGGCAGCGGTGGCGTAGTGACAGGTCTCAACGGTCGCTTCCGGCTGCCTGCGCGCGCGGATGTTGTTCAGGAAGACCTCAAAGTGGTAGTCGTGATCGTCTTTCGGAGGTACGGTCTGCTCGGGGTTGACCAGCGCGGTTGTGGGGACCACCCGCTGCCCTTTCTTGACCTCGGGAACGATCGAGTATCCCGCGCGGTCGAGAACCGCCGACGCCTCACTGCCCATAAAGCACTTGCCGTGGGAGCGCGTCTCGCGGCGGCAGCCCGTACGCATCGTGTAGTTGAGGACGAAGCCGCGCTTTGACACTGGACCGGGGCCGAATTCGAG
>JAEHDI010000943.1 GCA_016880505.1 Bryobacterales bacterium
ATGTTCGATCTCCGCCGCGAGTTGATGACCAAGCTCCAGCAGCTCGACATCGCCTACTTTGACCGCAACCCCGTCGGCCGCCTTGTCACCCGCGTCACCACCGACGTGGACGTTCTCAACGAGCTGTTCGCCTCCGGGTTGGTCACCATTCTCGGCGACCTGTTGATGCTCAGCTTCGTCGCCGTCGCCATGTTCAAGCTGAGCCCGGCGTTGACGCTCGTGCTGCTCGGTGTCATGCCGCTTGTGGTGCTGGTCACGGCCGTTTTCCGCCGCACCATTACGAAGGCGTACCGGCAGGTTCGTATCGCCATTGCCAGAATCAACGCCTACCTCCAGGAGCACGTCAACGGCATCTCCGTATTACAGCTCTTCAATCGCGAGAAGAAGAGCGGCGAAGAGTTCGAGAGCATCAACCGGACTCACATGGACGCCTTCAAGGACGCCATCCTCGCCCATGGATGGTTCTACCCGGTCGTTGAGTTCCTGGGGATGTTGGCGCTGGCCATGCTGCTCGCCTACTCGGGCTACAAGGTCGAATCCGGCGAACTGACCCTCGGCATCATGGTCGCGTTCTTCCAATACGGATTGCGCTTCTTTCGGCCAATCCAGGATTTGAGCGAGAAGTACAACATCCTCCAATCGGCGATGGCCGCTTCCGAGCGCGTCTTCAAGCTGCTTGATACGCCCGTCCGGATCGCCGTTCCGCCGGCGCCGAAGCCATTCCCCACCGGCCAGGTGCGCATTGAGTTCGATGGAGTCTGGTTCGCCTACAAGGAGGAGGACTGGGTACTGCGCGACGTGAGCTTCACCGTCGAGCCCGGCGAGACCGTAGCCGTCGTCGGGCACACCGGAGCCGGGAAGACAACGCTGATCAACTTGCTGCTGCGGTTCTATGATGTGCAGCGCGGGGCCATCCGCATTGGCGGCGTCAATGTCCGGGAATGCGATCCCCACGATCTCCGCCACCACTTCGGCTTCGTCTTGCAGGATCCCTATTTGTTCAGTGGAACCATCGAGGACAATATCCGGCTCGGCACGGGCGGCATCACACGCGACGATCTCGAGGAAGCGGCCGAACAGGTCAACCTGATCGAGTTTATCCGCTCGCTTCCGGACGGATTCACCCAGCCGGTCCGCGAGCGCGGCTCCGGCCTCTCCACCGGCCAGAAGCAGCTCATCAATTTCGCCCGCGCACTCGCTCACAATCCGCAGTGCCTGGTACTTGACGAAGCGACTTCCAGCGTCGATACCGAAACAGAGATCAAAGTGCGCGAAGCCCTCTCCAGAATGGTGGAGGGCCGAACTTCAATCATCATTGCCCACCGCCTGTCCACCATCCAGCGCGCCGACCGCATCCTCGTGATGCACAAAGGCCGCCTCCGTGAGACCGGCACACACCAGCAGCTTCTTGCGCTCAAGGGCATCTACTGGCACCTTTACCAGCTTCAGTACAAGGATCAGGAGATCCGCGAGTCGAACAGGTTGCTGAAGAGTTCTTAGACGTGATCCCGTATTTCCAAGCACTTAAGGAACCGCGAACGTGGGGACCTGTCAAAAAAAACGGGGACACTCCGGGGTGGTTTCGCAGGTTCAGTCGTTTGGAACGGAACGCAGGTCGGCGCAAGATCAAGGCGGATGTCCGCATCATCCGGCCCTCCCCGCGCGGCTATAGCGCTCTGCTGCCTGCATCGAATGCCCGCTCGAGGAACGCCGCCGCCAGACATGTCTCCATATCTGTGATCAGGTCGAGGGTGCGCCGGTCCGATGTCGCCCACCGGATCGTCGCCACCGAAGGCCGTTCGGCGATTTGCATTAGGTCATCCTGCGGTTGTTCCCCAGCCGCCTTGCATACGTCCTCGAGCGCCGCTTGCGCCATCTCCAGCGCGTGCTGGTCCGCCTCCAGATTGATGCCGCTCACCATCACCAGCGTTGACAGCAATTGGTCTTTATTGATGAAGCTTGCCATCGCCCAGGACAGGTGCTCCGAGGTCCATTGCAGTTCCACCTCGCCAACGCCCTTCATCGGCAGCTTCAGATTAAAGTTGCCGCCATGGCTGTCTAGCACTGACATCAGGTACGTGACCGCGTTCCGTGCCAACTTGCTCGAATCGAAATTCTGCTTGCTCGCGCAGTGACCGAAGGCTGAAATCGTGAACCCGTGGATGGTCATCGTCTCTCCGGCCGCCGTACGCCTCGGCGTGGCCCGGCGGCTCCGCGTCCCGCGCTATTGTACCGCTTTACCGTCGCCGCCGTTCCCCCGTAAGATGGCTATGGATGCCTTTCTGTTCTATCCCCGAGGCCATTGAGGAAATCCGCTCCGGCCGCATGCTTGTGGTCGTCGATGATGAAGACCGCGAAAACGAGGGTGACCTGACCGTCGCCGCCGGCATGATCAGCCCAGAGATCATCAACTTCATGGCGACCTGGGGCCGCGGTCTGATCTGCCTCGCCCTCGACGCCGAGCGCTGCGATTTCCTCCAGTTGCCGCCTATCTCGCCCCGAAACACCTCCCGCTTCGGTACAGCCTTCTGCGAGTCGATCGATGCTCGAGAGGGCGTTACCACGGGCATCTCCGCGGCAGACCGCGCCCTCACCATCTGCGTCGCCGTCGACCCGGTCACCAAGCCGCGAGACCTGGCCCGTCCGGGACACGTCTTTCCGCTGCGCGCCCGCGAGGGGGGCGTCCTCGTTCGCGCCGGCCAGACCGAAGCAGCCGTCGACCTCGCGCGCCTCGCCGGCCTCTCCCCCGCCGGCGTGATCTGCGAAATCATGAACGACGACGGCAGCATGGCCCGCGTGGCCCAACTCGAGGAATTCTGCCGCCGCCACGGGCTGAAGATGATCTCGGTGGCCAACCTCATTCGTTATCGCCTCGAGACAGAGCGCCTCGTGCGGCGTGTGGCAGAGGGCTGCCTGGAGACGGAGTTCGGCCCGTTCCGCACGATCGCTTACGCAAGTTCCATCGACCCCGAAATGCACCTGGCGCTCGTGCGTGGCGATGTCGCCGGCACGGAACGGGTGCTTGTCCGCATGCACGCCCGCTGCGTCTACGGCGACGTTTTCGGCTCGACGCAGTGTGACTGTCACCGGCTCGTGCACACCGCACTCGCCCGCATCGCCAGGGAAGAGGCCGGCGTTCTCGTCTATCTGCATCACACTGGCCTCGGAATCCAGATCGACAAGGACCCGGACGGCCGCGGCCGCCTCTCCTCCCACGGCCGCGACTTCATGCACTACAAAACCGCGGACGGCCAGCGCCAGCTCCAATATGAGAGCGGCCTTGGCGCACAGATTCTCTCCGACCTCGGCCTGCACACCATCCGCCTGCTGACCAACCACCCGCGCAAGATCGTCGGACTGGAAGCTTTCGGCATTGAGCTGGTCGATCAGGTCCCAGTGACCCTATAATAAAGGGACCTAGCCTCGCCGGGCGACGTAAGTGACGTAAGGAGGGAGCGCTCATGCGTTCTTCTACCGGAAGCGCCCTGATTCTGTTGCTCGCCGTGGCAATCGTCCCGGCAGCCGACCCTAACCTGATGAACCTCGTCATGCCGGACGCGCGGATGATTTCCGGCGTCAACATCGAGCGTGCCAAGGCATCACCGTTCGGACAGTTCCTTCTGTCCCAGATGGCCGCGTCCGACCCGGGCTTCGAGAAGTTCGTCGCCGCAACCGGCTTTGATCCCCGCCGGGATTTGCACGAGATGCTACTCGCCTCCGCCGGCACGCCCGACAGTGCCCACGCCATCGTCGTCGTCCGGGGCTTCTTCGACTCGCCGAGGATCGAGGCGATGGCCAAACTGAACGGCGCCATTATCCGCACCTACAAGGGCGTGTCGGTGATGCACGGGACCCAGCGTGGCGGCCCGTGGTCGTTCAACATGGGTGCCACGAAAACCGAAGGGGCGTTCGCTTTTCTAGACAACACCACCGCCGTGCTCGGCGACGCTCGGAGTCTTCGCTCCGTCATCGATCGCCGCGTTGGCGGCCGGGGCCTGAACCCGAGACTCGCCGCCCGCGCCCAGCAGTTGAGTGAACAGTACGACATCTGGGGCGTCTCCATGATGCCCGTGTCCGAGTGGGCCTCCAAGGTTCCCGATGAGAACGTGAGCGGAGTCATGCAGGGCGACGCGCTTCGGTCCATCGAACAGTCGAGCGGTGGCATCCGCTTTGGCAACGTAATTGAGATCTCGGGCGAGGCGATCACCCGCTCGGAAAAGGACGCTACCGCGCTCGCCGACGTCATCCGCTTCCTCACCGGCCTCGTCCAGTTGAACCAGAAGGACGCCAGGATCACGGGACCTGCGAAGCTCCTTCAGTCGCTCGACCTGCGCACGGAAGGCAACGTGATGAAGCTGTCGTTGCTCGTGCCGGAAGCCG
>JAEHDI010000944.1 GCA_016880505.1 Bryobacterales bacterium
ACAAGAGCTCCGGTGCTATCGACTATCAGATCGAGGCCGATTATTCCGGTCTGATCGCGCCCGGCATGCCCGGCGCAGTCATCGCGCTCGGCGAGAAGTTCGGCCGACTGATGAACTACGGAGACGGAGTGTACGCCGGCCAGTTCATGGGCTGCATGTACGCCGAGGCATTTTTCGAGACGGACATCTTGAAAATCATCGACGCCGGCTTGCGTTGTATCCCGCCGCAGTCCATGTATGCCGGAATGGTGAAGGACATGCTTCAATGGCGGCGCGAGAACCCGTCCGATTGGGAGAAGACTTGGGCGCTGGTGGATCGGAAGTACCGCCAGGACAAGAACTACTACGTGAGCCCTCTCGACGTGAAACTCGAGGGCGCCTTCGTGCTCATGGGCATGCTATATGGCAAGGGCGACCCGGACCAGACCATCATCATCTCGACCCGTTGCGGTTCGGATTCCGACTGTAATCCGTCAAGCGCCGCTGGCGTGCTCTTTACGAGCCGCGGTCTTTCGAAATTGCCCGGCCGGTACTACCGGAAGCTTGATGAGACCAAAATCTTCAGCCACACGGCGTACAACTTCCCCGGCTTGATGGCGGTGTGCGACAATCTCGCCCGCCAGGCGCTTCAAAAAGCGGGCGGACACGTTGAGAAAAATGGACTAGCCGAGGAGTTCTTCGTCATCCCGGTTCGGCCTCCTCAGGTGAGCAAGTTCGAGGACATCAAAAACCCTGGCCCTGTCGCCGGCAGTTTGTTCTCTGCCCAGGAGAAGGCCCGGATCACGAAGCAAGACCCGCCGCCAAAGTCGAAATAACGGAAGAGTCGCTAGTGGGTCAGTTTCCGGATAGAGCGTCTCTCATCCGGGTTACGTACGCCACGACAGTTCGGCGATTCCTAAAGACTGGGCGTCCACACGCACATGTGGGGGATACTTCGCCCGTCCTCGGTTTCGCCTCTTCCCTTCAAAGCAGCACGGCCGCAGACGAAGTACCCGCTGTTCCGGCGATCACCACCGAAAACCATCGCAGGCCTGCATCAGCTTCGGTTTAGACTGGCGCAACATCAACGCTGATACAATTTTCGAGAACGTGAGGACACAGCGCCATGCAATCATCGTTTAGGCTGATCGCCGTGGTCGCGGCGTTTTGCTGTGCTTCGTTTGCCGACAGCATGCTCGCTCCCTCTGGGGCCATTCTTTTGAACGGCCGCCCTTTCCCCATGGTGCTGGACGCTGGCACGGACTGCTTCACCCCGCAGGACTACGACACCGTGATGGCCAGCAAGGATGCCTGGGGCGCCAACACCTGGTGGCTGCAATATTCCATGCTGCACATGCGCTCGGAGAGGGAGGGCGACTTCACCGGACTCGCGCGCGAGCTGGATTTCTTCGAGAGAACCGGCATGATGGTGAACCTGTATGTGCGCGGCGAGTACCGTGACGTACCGGAGTGGTTCTACAAGAAGTACGACGACTACCGCATGCAGGATCCCGCGGGTAAACCGGTGGGCGGGCAGATCTGCTTCCAACATGAGGGCTTCCGGCTCCTGATCGACGGCTACGTGCGCGGGGTGGCACGCGCCGCGCGGGACAAAAAGGCGCTGCTGATGTACTCCACCTACGACGAGTTCGGCCCGCGCGGATGGGGCTGCTTCTGCCCCCGCTGCGTGCGCAAGTACCGCGAATATTTGAAGGCGAAGTTCGGCGGCGTGATGGCTCTGAACGGTGCGTGGGGTACAAAATACGCGGGCTGGGAAGACGTGGATGCGCCTCGCACGCAGTCCTTCGACGCCAATTACGGGGAGTGGCAGCGCTATCGGCTGAGCGTGCTGCGCGATTTCGGGCTGCTCTACTACAACGCCCTGAAGCAGGAGGACCCACGCCACCTGCGGTGGATCGACATCAACATGGACCTGTTTGACTACACCTGGCGCTGGGGCGTGATCTGGTGGAAGCTCACCGACATCTTCGACATGCTGAACAACGGGCCGGAGGGGTACGACGTGAACGCGCCTATCCGCACGGCCATGAGTCGGGCCATTACGGATAATTACGGCAAGGGCGGTACGTGGCACCTAGGCTTCCCGCGCAACGAGGTGCTGCCCCGCGGGGAGCTGTACTCGCGGCTCTTCGACCACAGCCACGGCGGGCTGGTGTGGTGGTATTCGTTCTGGGACGTCCTGCGCGGCGGGCGCGCCTGGGGCGGTGGCGAGGAGGAAGGCTCGCCGGTTGTGGGCAATTGGTTTCGTGCGCGCGAGTTGAACCACTTGGCGCGGTACCTGGGCGACCTCTACGTGCACTCGAAGCCGGTGCGCGGGAAGGTGGGGCTGTTCGTCAGCGGGACGACGGACCTGATGCGGAGCCTGAGCGCCAAACAGGTATTGCAGAAAGGTGACCCCACGGAGCTTTCGGGAATGGCCCAGATCCTGCGCGATCTGAACATCGCGTATGAGGCCATCGGGGAGGACCAGCTCTCGAATCTGGGATCGTTCCAGACGGTGGTGCTGGGCCAGTTCTCGATGTGCGGGGATGAGAAGACCGCGGCGGCATTCCGGGAGTACGTGCGCGGGGGCGGGAATCTCATCGTTCTCAACGGCGCGTTCTCGGCGGATGTGAACGGGCGAGAGGCCGCCAATCCGGCGTTCGGCCTCGAAGACGTGTGGGGCAGCGCGGGCGCGGTGGCGGATCAGATGCCGGACGGCCGCATCGCGGCGGGCGGCGGGATCGAGGTGCCGTCGCTGGGCGGCGTGGCGCGCCGGAAAATGGGCGGCGCGCATGTAATCGGCAGCCTGCCGGACGGCACGCCGGCGGTGACGGTAAACAAGTTCGGCAAGGGCCGGGTACTGTTCTTCGGCACCAATGCCGGGGAGGCGTACAACGCTGGGTATTTACTCACGCGCGGCCAATACTTTCTGCCGCGCGGGCAGAAGCTCGATTTGGCGAAGTACGCGGAACTGGTGCGGTTGTACAGGGGCTGGCAAGGCTACGCCGCGCTGGTCCGGGATTTCCTGCGCGAAGCGGGCGTGACCAGCCCGGTGCGGGCGGTGGCGGCCGGGGAGCCCGACCTGTTCGGCAAGGTACGGGTGAGCGTGCAGGAGCAGAAGACGCTCGGGCGCGAGACGGTAAATCACCTGTTAGTAGTCACGCTGGAGCCGGTCTACGACCCGGAGGCGCAAATCAAGACCGGGGCGGCGAAGTACGGGCCGCGCAGCGTGAAAGACCTGGCGCTGCGGGTGCGGCTGCCGGCGGCGGAGCAGGTGAAGGCGGTGTACCGCGTCCCGCCGGTGGGTTACGAAATGGGCAAGATGGACGCGGTGCCCGGGAGGGTACCGTTCACCGCCGAAGGCGACGAGATCCGGTTGACCCTGGCGGCGCCGACCGAAGCCGAATGCCTGCTGGTGGCGCGCGACGCGCGTCCGCTAGTGGGTGTGAAGTCGGACGCGGTGAGCGCGAAGGACGGGCAGGCCACGCCGCTGACCGTCACGGTAGACAACGCCACGGGTTGGCCGATTTCGGGTGAAATCACGTTCCCGGCGGGCTTCCGCGTGGTGGCGGCGCAGGGAAGCGCGGCGAAGTTCGCGTCGTTAAAGCCCGGCGAGCGTTACGCGGCGCGCTTCGAGGTGACCGCACCCACACCCATCGACCGGCACCGGACCTTTGCCGCCACGGTGCGTTACCGGGGCGCGGGAGGGGAGGGCGAAGCGACCTCCTACCCCGTCACGAGCCGCACCGACGAGCGGATCGCCTGGAGCTGGCTCCAGAAGGCCGAAGCCGGCATGACGGACGTAACCATTACGCCGGGGATTCCACGCGGACGGCCATACGCCGAGGTGCTGCAAAAGCGCGAGTTCGCCTACGCGGCGTACAACGACGGCGCGTGGGCGGATGCGGTGCGGCTGGCGCGTGAGCTGGTGATGACGTGCAACCAGCTTAAGGCGCAGCGGCGAGAGCCGGGGCCTCCCCGCTGAAATCGCTGTTCCGGGTGACTTGTGAGAATGCGGACGCTCCGGCGAAGTAGCGCCGCAACATCGTCATCGAGCGTGAGGGTTGCGCGCATACATCTGAACATATCGACAGCTACGCACTTAGGTTTCGGCCCCCTCACCGCCCCGCCTCCGGCAGGAAATAGAACGCGATCCCGAGCACCACGTAGACGGCCAGAAGCTGCACGCCTTCGAGCCAGTTCGATTCACCGTCCACCGCAATCTGGCCTACAATGAGCACCGCAAGCCCCACCGCCGCTACCTCCGCGGGGGTGAACACGAGGTTCAGCGGTTGCGGCCCGATAACGTAACTCGCCAGCACCAGCACCGGCGCCACGAACAGCGCGATCTGAATGCTGCTGCCGATTGCGATCCCCAGGCTCAGGTCCATTCGGTTCTTCAGCGCTACCAGGATCGCCGTGCTGTGTTCGGCCGCGTTGCCGATGATCGCCACCACGAACACGCCGACGAACACGCTGGTCATGCCCAGTGCCTCCGCCGTGTGCTCGACGCTCCCCACCAGAATCTCGCTGATCCACCCTACCAACGCCGTCGCCCCCAGCAGCACGGCGATCGATCGGCCGACGCCCCAAACCTTGTGTCCCCCCTGCACGCCCGCGGACTCGGCCGCGTTGCCGACAAAGAGCTGCTTGTGGGTGTGCAGCGAGAACAGCAGGCTCAATCCGTAGGTCGCTAGCAGTACGATCGAGATCTCCAGGCTCAGGCTGCCCTCGCGGACCTCCATGCCCGGTCCCGCCAGATGGTGGTAGCCCGCCGGCACGATCAGCCCGATCGCCGCCAGCGTCAGCATCGTCGACTGTGATCGCGCCGCCACCGCGTTGAACTGCTGTGAACGGTACCGCAGTCCGCCGGTGATGACCGCGGCGCCGAGCACCAGCAGGACGTTGCCGATGATCGACCCCGTCAGCGACGCCTTCACGACTTCGTGCAGCCCCTTCCGGAGCGCCATCAGGGCGATAATCAGCTCGGCTGCGTTGCCGAATGTTGCGTTCAGCAAGCCGCCGACGCCCTCGCCAGTGCGCTCCGCCAGGTGTTCGGTGGCCTTCCCGAGCCATCCCGCCAACGGGAGAATTGCCAGGCAGGCTGCGAAGAAAATCAGGACGTGTGCGTCAGGCAGTAGAAACCGCAACCCGATCGCAATCGGAACAAATACGAGCAGCCAGTTCATGGGGACGGAGTCATTGTCTCACGCAACAATGAATCGGCCCCGGTCTACTGCCCTTTTGGCATCGACGCGAAGAACGCTTCCATCCGCTTCGCCATCTCCTCCTGCGTCAGGTCTTCCTTGTGGGTCGCCAGTCCCCACTGGTGACCGAACGGGTCGGTGATCTTCGCGTAACGGTCGCCCCAGAACATGTCCGCCGGGGGCATCGTCGTCTTTGCGCCTGCCTTCACCGCCTTCTGAAACGCCGCGTCCACATCCTCGCAGTAGATGTGGAGGGACGCCGTCACGGCGCCGGCGGCCTCCGGCGACTTGGCGCCCGTGCCCGGAAACTCGTCCGACATGAAAATCCAGGAATCGCCTATCTTGATCTCCGCGTGCATCACCCCGCGGCCGCCCGGTCCCATCATCCGGCAGATCTCTTGAGCACCGAATGCACGCTTGTAGAAATCAATTGCCTTTCCCGTGTCCTTAAGCACCAGGTAAGGCGTAACGGTCCCATAACCCTCCGGAATAGCTTTTGCCATTGTCTTGCTCCTCTGGAATCGAAATGCGAACCTCTGAGTGCTTGTGCCGATGATACGCAACCGCCGGCCGGCGGTGCAAGGGGAGAGGCTCCGGCGCTGCCCGCTACTCGGGCTTGAGCGACCGTTCCATCAGTTCCCGGATCGCTTCGCGCGGGGGCTTCCCGTTTCGCAGCACTTCGTACATCTGGTTGGTGATCGGAAGGTCGACCCCGAATTGGCGCCCGAGTTCGACGGCCGAGTAGGTTGTCTTAACCCCCTCCGCCACCATGCGCATGGAGGCGACAATCTCCTCAAGCCGGTGGCCCCGCGCCATCTTGATCCCGACGCTGCGATTCCGGCTCAGTTCGCCGGTGCACGTCAGCACCAGGTCGCCCAGTCCCGCGAGCCCGGACAACGTTGCCGGACGCGCGCCCAAGGCCACCGCCAACCGGGTCATTTCCACCAGACCGCGCGTGATCAGGGCCGCGTTTGTGTTGTTGCCCAGACCCAACCCGTGGCAGACCCCGGCGCCGATGGCGATCACGTTCTTCAGCGATGCGGCGATCTCGACGCCAAGCATGTCCGTATTCGTATAGAGGCGCAGGTTGGGTCCGGAGAACGCCGCCTGGATCTCCGCCGCCAGCGCCGGGTCTTCGGAGGCAATCACCACCGCCGCCGGCTCGCCCCGCGCCACCTCCCGCGCAAACGTCGGGCCCGACAATGCCGCGACCATCGGCTCGAACCGGCGCCCGGCCACGTGGCGGATCACCTCGGACATCCGCTGCCGCGTGCCTTCCTCGAGCCCCTTCGTCGCGCTCACGATCCTCATCGTGGGCTTCAGAAAGGGCAGCATCTCCGTGTAGAGGCGCCGGGCGTGGTGCGAGGGCATCACCCCCAGCACAATTTCCGCATCGCCCAGCGCCGCCGCGAGCTCCGTCTCCACCCGTACGTTCGCCGGCAGTTGGAATCCCGGCAGGTACAGGTCATTCTCCCGGAGCTTCACCATCCGGGTCGCCAGATCTTGTTCGTAGATCCACAAGCGCACGCCCGGGAATCGCGGCGCCAGCACCAGCGACAGCGCCGTCCCCCAGCTCCCCGCCCCGATGATCGCCAGTTCTTTCACGTCCGCCGCCCTCCAAATGAGAAGACGTTTTCGCTTCCAGCATGCAAGCGTTGGATATTCGATTTGTGCCGCCAGATCACAAAAGCCCCGGCCAGCAGCGCCGCGGCTGTCACCGGAGCCGGGGGGTGCGAGATCAGCCAGACCGCCAGCGGCAGACTCCCCGCCGCGATGATCGATCCCAGCGAGATGTACCGGGTGACGGCCACCGTCACTGCAAAGACAATGACCACGGCCGCCAGCGGCAGGGGAGTGAGGCGAAGGAAAGCGCCGACGCAGCTAGCCACCGCTTTCCCGCCCTTGAACTTCAGCGCCGCGGGGAACGCGTGCCCTAGCATCACCGCCAGCGTGGCGGCGCTCGTCCACAGCGGCGAATCCCCGGTCATCCGCCCCGCCAGCCAGACCGCCACGTAGCCCTTGGCGATGTCCAGCACAAGGGTCGTGATGCCGGCCGCGCGCCCCGCCGTCCGTAGCACATTGGTCGCGCCGATGTTTCCACTTCCGGACGTCCGCACGTCCCTCCCGCTGGTCCACTTCACCAGCAGGTAGCCGAACGGGACGCCGCCCAGCACGTAAGCGATCAGCAAACTCAGGATGCCAATGGTCATCGTTCGAAGGGGAATTCCGCGAGACGTGTGTAAACGGAGCCTGAGGGCCGCATCTCGCTCAGGTACAGGTAGAACTGGTCTGCCGTAAACCGGCCGAAATCGTCGGATTCCAGCCCCGCGACCGCCTGCCGCATCGCCGCCAGCGGAACCGGCTCCTTGATCCGTGCCAGTGTCAGGTGCGGCGCGAAAGGTTTGGGCTCTCTGGGAACGCCGATCCGGGCCATCGCCGCGTCAGTCTCGCGCGCGAGGTCCGCGAGCGCCGCCGGCGCTTTCACCGCTGCCCAGAACACCCGGGGTGAATGTGGGTTCGGAAACCAGCCGAGTCCCTGTACGGCGATCTCGAAGGCCGCCCGCGCCGGCAGTGCGGCCAGTGCCGGTTTTAGCTCTTCGAGGCGTTCTTCCGGCCACTCCCCGATGAACTTGGTCGTAATGTGCAGGTTGCCCGGCGGGGTCCATTTCAGCTTCGCCGTCGGGCGAAGCCTGCCGACCAGCGTTTCCAGATTACTTTTGACCGCCGTGGAGATGTCGATCGCGGTGAACAGGCGCATGGTTGGGAAAGGCTGTGATAATCTCCTTCCCGTAGCCATTTTCGGACGAATACCCCCGCACTTGCAATGACAAAAAGGGCCGAAATCCCATTTCGAAACATTGAAACCGCCGCTGGAATTCTCCCAAGATCCTTTTACAGCCGTCCGGCCGCCGAAGTGGCCCGCGACCTCCTCGGAAAGATCCTGGTCCACGGCCGGGCCGCGGGACGTATCGTCGAGACGGAAGCCTACCTCGGCCTGGACGATCGTGCCGCTCATGCCTCTCGCGGCATCACGCCTCGGACGAAGGTCCTGTTCGGACCCCCCGGGCACGCGTATGTCTACTTCATCTACGGGATGTATGAGTGCCTGAACCTCGTGGCGGAGCCGAAAGGCACGCCGGGCTGCGTGCTGATTCGTGCCCTGGAGCCGCTGGCCGGTCTTGCGGCCATGCGCCGCCGCCGCCCCCGTGCCCGCACGAATGATGAGCTTGCTTCCGGGCCGGGGAAACTCACCCTTGCGATGGGAATCACGCGCCGTCACAACGGCGCCGACGTCACCTCCGGATCCCTCACAGTCCGCTCCTGGCCTGACGATTCCCGGTTCGAAATCGACGTCAGCCCCCGTATCGGCATCCGGTACTGCCGCGACTGGCCGCTCCGCTTCTTCATTGCCGGCAATCCCTGCGTCAGCCGCCACCCCGTTGCCGGCCCTCCCGCTAGCTGATACTTTCGACTTATGCTCAAGCCGACCATCTTCCGGGAATACGATATCCGTGGTATCGCCGACACCGAGCTTCTTGACAACGATATCGAACAGCTTGGCCGGGCGATCGGCAGCTATCTTCAGCGCCGGAGCGGCAAGAGCATCAATTTGGGACGCGATTGCCGCCTTAGCTCGACACGCCTCCGGAATGCCCTCGTGAAAGGGCTCGTAGCGAGCGGTTGCGATGTAACCGACATCGGCACGGTTCCCACGCCGCTGCTCTACTACTCCGTCTTTCACCTTAAGGCCACGGGGGCGGTGATGATCACGGGCAGCCACAATCCACCCGAGTTCAACGGCTTCAAGGTGATGTCCGGGCCCAGCACCATTTACGGCGCCCAGATCCAGGAGGTCCGCGAGATCCTCGACAAGATGGATTTCATTGAAGGGCAGGGAAGCCTCCGGACGGAGGATGTCTCCGGCTCGTACATCGACCAGGTCGCGGCCAACATCCGGCTCAGCCGCCGCGTGACAGTGGTCTTTGACGCCGGCAACGGCACCGCCGGTCCCATCATGCACCGGCTCCTTGACAGGCTCAATTGCGATCCCGTCGAGCTGTTTTTCGACATGGACGGCAAGTTCCCGAATCACCACCCGGATCCGACCGTCGAGAAGAATCTCGCCCATCTCAAGGCCACCGTCGCCGCGCAGAAGGCCGAGTTGGGCGTTGCCTTCGATGGCGACGCCGACCGAATCGGCGCCATTGACGAGCTTGGCAACGTCATTTGGGGCGACCAGCTCATGCTGATCTACGCCCGCGAGATCCTTACTCGCAAGCCCGGGTCCACATTCATCGGCGAGGTGAAATGCTCGCAAGTGATGTACGACGAGCTGAAGCGGCTCGGCGGCAACCCGATTATGTGGCGCACCGGCCACTCGCTCATCAAGGCAAAGATGAAGGAGGCTCACGCCGAGCTGGCGGGCGAGATGAGCGGCCACATCTTTTTCGCCGACCGCTACTACGGCTTTGATGACGCCCTCTACGCCGCGTGCCGCCTGCTCGAGATCGTGGCCGACTCCGGCAAGCCGCTTTCGTACCAACTGGCTGGACTGCCGAAGATGGTCTCCACTCCGGAGATTCGCGTCGACTGCCCCGATGAGCTGAAGTTCGGCGTGGTCAATCGGGTCACGGAACACTTCAAGAAGGTTCGCGACGTCGTTGATGTCGACGGTGTCCGCGTCCTCTTCGAACACGGTTGGGGCCTCGTAAGGGCATCCAATACCCAGCCGGTTCTCGTCATGCGATTCGAAGCCGCCAGCGGTGCGTTGCTCGCACAGTACCAGCGCGAGGTCGAAGCGGTGCTCGCCGAAGCGAAGGCGGCCTCAGGGGTGTAACGGGTACTCCCCCGTAATGCCCCTTTTCACACCGCCGCGCCGCGCACCATCAACGTAACCAGATTCCAAACGATCAGCAGAGCATACATCCCGTTCGCCCACGCCAAGACTCGCTGCCGCCTCAGCCGCCAGCAATAGACAGCCAGCATCAGTGCGAGCGCCTTTGCTGCCACCAACCCCGCCAGCGGAGAACCCGCCGCCCCCATCAGCATCCGGATCAGCGGATTCCCCTCCTGTACTCCATACAGAAGAAAAGCCAGCGTTGTCAGGATGTCCAGCACTTGCAGGTACGAGAACTGAACCAGGAGAGTCGCCACGGCCCCGCCTTACTCAGTAAGATCGCCGATCATCGCCATCGGCAATTCCCAGCTTAGGTAAGGCGATTCAGATTGTAAATACCGGAACGTAATGCGGCCACCTTAGTACAGGTGTACTAAGATGCTCGAAAGAACACGTACGTATTTCACACCTGTCG
>JAEHDI010000945.1 GCA_016880505.1 Bryobacterales bacterium
AACAGGATTCTCTCTCGCTATTTGGCAGAGGCTGTGATTCTGGTCGGTGAAGGTGTTCCTTTTGCGCGTATCGACAGGGTCGCAAAAAATTTCGGGATGGCCGTGGACAGCGGGCATCCGATGGGCCCGCTGGAGCTTCTCGACTTGATCGGTCTCTCCGTCGGCCTCCATGTCCTGACGTCTCTCACTGTACTGGGGCCACGAATCGAGTCTCGCGAGGCGCTGCTCCGGACACTCCTTCCGGCGAAGGGACCGCCGGTCACGTTTTGGAAGTCCGGAAGAGAGAATCCGCAAGCGCTGAACGCGGTTGCAATGTATCGTCAGGCCCATCCATCGGAGGCCGGTGTTCTCTCCGACGACGTGATACATGACCGGCTGATTCTTCCCATGGTTGATGAAGCCGTACGTTGTCTGCACGACAAAATCGTGGAGGCTCCCTGGCAGGTGGATTTCGCCCTGACCTACGGCATCGGGTTCCCGGCGTTTCGCGGCGGGCTGCTCGGATGGGCGGGGCGTAGCATGGGGCATGAGCAGATCCGTGAAAAACTGGAGTCCCTGTCGAAGTTCTATGGAAAACGCTTCGAAGCTAGTCCCGAGCTGTCAGATAGAAGCTGGTGTGCCGCACGGGCGGCGTAATCCGGCATGCATCCAAGGGAGAAGGTGATGTCCAGACCACCGTGGTTTCAACATTATCCGGCCGACGCTCCCCAGGAGCTTCCGCTTGCATCGATCACGCTGGTGGAGATGTTGGCCAGGAGTGCGAGGCGGTTTGCGCGTCGCCCGGCTCTCTACTTCTTCGGAAAGACGCTCTCGTACCAGGAATTGGGATCCATTGTCGATCGGTTCGCCTGTGGGCTTGCAGTGCGGGGCATTCGCAAGGGCGATCGGGTGGCCCTCTGTCTGCCGAACTCTCCTCAGGCGGTGATCGCGTACTTCGGCATTGTGAAGGCCGGAGGCATTGTCGTGTCCTGCAACCCCACGTATACGGAGCATGAGCTGGCAGCGCAGTTGCGAGATGCCGGCGCGCGCGCGATCGTGGTGCTGGACATGATGTATCAGAAAATTCAGGATCTTGATCTGGATCTGGTCGTCGTGACTCGGATCACAGATTATATGACGACCATTGCACGGTATCTCTATCAGCACCGACAGGGTCGGGCTCCGATCGAGATCCCCAGCCGGGAGACGACGATCGCGTTCCATGAGTTCTTGAGCAGCGCGACTCCCACCGCATCCGACCAGCTTCCTATCGTCACGCCGGATGATGTAGCCGTTCTGCAATACACGGGTGGCACAACCGGGGTGTCCAAGGGGGCGGAGCTTCGGCATCGAAATTTGACGGCGAATATTCAACAACTGGTCAACTGGTTTTCCCCGGAAGAGAGGGTGGAGAGCTTTCTGGCGGCACTGCCGCTCTTTCACGTGTTCGGGATGACCGTCACACAGAATATTTGTTTGGCAGTGGGCGGGTGCATGGTGCTGGTGCCGGATCCCCGGAACATGCCGGTCCTGTTGCAGTTGCTCCGGAAGAGAGAGCCGACGGTTATCACACTGGTTCCGGCCCTTGTGCGAAAACTTCTCGAACACTGCGAGGCCACAGACTTTTC
>JAEHDI010000946.1 GCA_016880505.1 Bryobacterales bacterium
GGCATGTGGCGCATCCGCTCCACCGCGGCGTCGATGCTAACGCCGCCCGCGCGTACCTGTTCCAATAATTTCCTAAGTTGCTCGCCGCTCATGTCCTTGGTCGAGAATATCAGAAGGCTAGCCGGTCTCCTAACCGGAGCCCGTGCTGTGCCGCCACACTGCCCGCCAGTTCAAGCACGTATTGAGACATCTCCTTGCCCCCGTATTGTGGGCACTTGCTGGCCTGTGACTTGCAGGGCGGGGTATTCGCCGAGATCTCGACAATCCTCCGGTTGCCGTCCATCCAGACGATATCGAGCGGGATCCTCACCTGGTACATCCAGTATGTGTGCCGGTCGGGGCGGTCATGAATGAAGAGCATCCCGCGGTCCGGCGCCAGCGAGTCGCGGAACATCATGCCTCGCATCATGTCCGTCCGGTCCGTCATCACTTCCGCCCGTATCTCCTTCCCGTTCGGCAGCGTCACCACCTGCGTATAGTATTCATCGAGCGCCGTCTTGCTCCCGCACCCGGCCAGTGCCAGCACAGCACACGCGATCACCGTCTTGATCGTCCGTCGCATTCCGTCTTCAATGGTATCGAATCTCTCTCGCGGCACTGACTGGAGGTCGCGTCCGGTAGAATAGTGAGACTCGCCCCGTGCGGGGCTTGTCCCAATGTTGCGTCACTTCTGGAACCGTCTCCGGCTCACGCTCGAGATGATCCGCTTCGAGCACTCGGTCTTCGCCTTGCCATTCGCCTTGACCGGCGCACTTCTCGCCATCCGCGAGGACGGCTTTGCCACCCCGCATCTCGGGTGGAGAATTTTCTGGATCATTGTCGCCATGGTCGCCGCGCGCTCCGCCGCCATGGCCTTCAACCGCATCCTCGACGCTCCTATCGACGCCCGTAACCCCCGTACCGCCGCGCGCCACCTGCCGGCCGGCGTGCTCTCCCGCCGCTTCGCCTGGGGCTTCACCGCGGCCGCTTCCGCCGTGTTCATCGTGGCCGCGCGCGCCCTGAACGACCTCTGCTTTTACTTGGCCCCGGCCGCCCTCGCCGTGGTGTTCCTCTACTCGTTCACCAAGCGCTTCACGTCGCTATCGCATGTCGTTCTCGGCTTATCGCTCGGCATCGCGCCGGCCGCCGCCTGGATCGCCATCCGCGGTTTCCTCGATCCGCGCATTCTCTGGCTCACTGCCGCTGTCACCCTCTGGACTGCCGGTTTCGACATCATTTACGCCTGTCAGGACTTCGAGTTCGACGGCCGCGAAGGGCTGTTCAGTCTCCCGCGCCGCTTCGGCATCGCTGGCGCGCTGTGGATCTCGCGCCTCTTTCACCTCGCGATGATCGGTTGCCTCGGTGCGCTCGTCTACGCCTTCAGCCTGGGCGCTCTGAGTCTCGCCGGGCTCGCCGCCGTTGCCCTGTTGCTAGCTTACGAACAGAGCCTAGTCCGCCCCGGCGACCTCTCGCGCGTCAACGCGGCCTTCTTCACCGTAAACGGCTACGTCAGCGTGTTATTCTTCTTATTCTGGGCCGCTGATATCTTCCTGTTGCGCCAGGGGACCTGAGCCATGCAGCCGATCATCAATGACGCGCGCCTCCGCCCCATCCTCGACAAGGTCGTGGCCGGCGAGCGTCTGAGCTTCGAGGACGGCGTAACGCTCTACCGCAGCCCCGACCTCCTTGCGCTCGGCTATATGGCCAACCTCGTCCGCGAGCGGCGTCACGGCAACGTCACCTACTTCAACGTCAACCGCCACATCAATCCCACCGACGTTTGCGTCGCAAGCTGCCGCCTTTGCGCCTTCGGAAAGAGGGTGAAGGACGAGAGGGCGTACACCATGTCGCTCGAACAGGTGTGGGAGACGGCCGGGCGCGGCTGGAGTGAAGCGATCAC
>JAEHDI010000947.1 GCA_016880505.1 Bryobacterales bacterium
CAGCCTCACGGCGACGGGGAAGAAGCAACTCGGCGCGCAGGAGGAGCGGTGGGAGCGGATGGCGGCGATTGTCGCCCGCTTCCGCCGTCCGTTTCCTGAAGAAGGCACGCCATGACGTGGCTGAAGACGTTTCTGGACCGGTTTCTGGCCCTGTTTCGCAAGTCGGAGCTCGAGGAGGAACTGGACACGGAAGTCCGCTTCCACCTGGAGATGGAGACCGCGGAGAACCTCCGCCGGGGGATGACTCCTGAAGAGGCGCGCTATGCGGCTTTGCGGCAATTCGGCGGGGTGGAGCAGGCCAAGGAGTCCTGGCGCGACCGGCGCTGGCTGCCGCAGGTCGATCAGTGGGTGCGGGATTTGCGGTTCGGCGCCCGCAGCCTGGCTCGCAGTCCTGGGTTTGTGACGTTCGCCGTTCTCTCCCTGGCGCTGGGGATCGGCCTGAACACGGCTATCTTCACGATGCTGCGCGCCCTGGTCTTGCAGCCCCTTCCTTACCCCGAACCGTGGGGCTTGGTGAGGGTTTATGAATCGATGATATGGCAAGGGCAGTCGGCCTACGGCACGGGGGTGTCCGTGCCGAACCTCGAAGACTGGCGCGAACAGAACCGGGTCTTCGAGGACCTGGCGGCGTTCACGTTCGAAGGCGCCAATCTCACCCACCGGGACGGCGCGATGCGGTTGATGGCGGCGGAAGTCGAACCGGGAGTCTTCCCGATCATGCGAATCGCACCGCTGGTGGGCCGCACAATCTTGCCGGAGGAGAACGTGCCCGGCGCGGACCGCGTGGTGGTCCTGAGTCATGGACTGTGGGAGAGGAGTTTTGGCGCGGACCGCGGCATCGTGGGTCAGAAGCTGGCCATCAACGGAGCGGCCCACACGGTGGTTGGCGTAATGCCTCCCGGTTTCCGGTTCCCGCCCCGTTCCGCCGCGGAGCTTTGGACTCCTCTGGCTTTCAGCGAACGCATGCGAACGGACCGTGGATCGCACTGGGTGCAGGTGATCGCCCGGCTCAAGCCCGGGGTCTCCTGGGTCACGGCCCAACTCGATATGAACGAGATCGCCCGCCGCCTCGAAAAACAATACCCAGACACGAACGCCACGCGGGGCGTCAGGGTGTTTCCGCTCCATGCCGAGACGGTCCGGGCGACGGCGCAAATACTCATGGTGCTTGCCGGCGCGGTGGGATTCGTGCTGCTGCTGGCCTGCGCCAATGTCGCGCACCTGGTGCTGGCGCGCGCGGCTGGCCGGCGGCGGGAACTGGGCGTGCGCATGGCGCTGGGGGCCGGCCGCTGGCGAATCGTCCGCCTCTTGACACTGGAGAGCGTGCTGGTGGCTGCCGCGGGCGGCGTGGCCGGATACTTCGGCGGGCGCTGGTGCCTCGATGCGCTGCTGGCTTTCGCGCGAGACCAGTTGCCTGCCGGAGTGGCGGTCGAGCCGAACACGGCCACCATCTGGTTCTGCGCCTTCGCTTCGCTGATCTCGGCGCTGCTAGCCGGGCTGATTCCGGCGCTCCGGGTGAGCCGGGTCGACCTGCAATCGGCGCTCAAGGAAGCCGGCAGTTCCACCGGAACCGCGCTGCGCCGCAACCGGAGTGTCCTCATGGTCTGGGAAGTAGCGCTGGCGCTCGTGCTGGCCGTCGGCGCCCTTCTGCTGATGAGAAGCCTGCGATTGCTGAACAACTTCGACCTCGGCTTCCAGCCCGAGCGCGTCCTGACTATGAAGCTGGAGCTGCCGGGGACCCGTTACCCGAAGCGCGAGGAAGCAGTGGCTTTCTATGATCGTCTGCTGGAACAGGTTCGCGCCGTCCCGGGGGTAAGTTCGGCCGGAGCGATCAACTTTCTCCCGGTTCAGTTCTCCGGCAATGCGAGTCTCAGCTTTACGATCCAGGGACGCGATGCCTCGCCGCCAGGGCACGAGCCCTCCGCGGAGCACCGCCTGGTCACCCCGGGCTATTTTCAGACCATGGGGATTCCCCTTGTGGCCGGCCGCTACCTGACAGAGGAAGACCGGGTGAGCGGCCAGCGCGTCGTGCTCCTGAGCCGGCGGACGGCGGAGCAATACTTCCCCGATGAGAACCCGGTGGGCAGGAGCATCCGCTACATCACGAAAGTCTGGGAGGCCGACTGGCTGACGGTCGTGGGTGTCGTCGGAGATGTCAGGACCAGCGGCGTGTACCGTCCGACGCCGACGGTGATCTACGTGCCGTACGGCCAGTCCGAGTGGCCCTGGTCGTCAACGAGCCTGGTGTTGCGGTCCCACCTCGGACCAGCGCAGCTGGCGGCCACCGTACGAAGGTTAGTGCGGGAGAAGGACCCGGATGCCGCCGTATTGCTCGTCAAGACGATGGAGAGCGTGGTTTCCGATTCGGTGGCCGGGACGCGGCTCCTTTCCCGGCTGCTCACCACTTTCAGCGCGTTGGCCCTGGTGCTGGCAGTTGTAGGTGTCTACGGCGTGATGTCCCACCTGGTTTCCCAGCGCACGCATGAGATCGGCGTGCGGATGGCCTTCGGGGCGAGCCGTGGCGAGGTGCTCCGCCTGGTACTGGCGCGCGGCCTCCGGAACGCCCTGCTGGGGACGTTGCTGGGCGTGGGGTGCACCGTTATGGCGAGCTTCGCGATGCGGTATTTCCTCATCGGCATCCGGGTGGTTGATTTCTGGACTTATCTGACCGCGGCCTTGGGGATCCTCGCGGTGGCGCTTGTCGCCAGTTACGTGCCCGCCTGGCGCGCCTCGCGCGTCGATCCGCTGGTCGCCCTGCGCGACGAATAGCCGCAAAAGGAAACAGAAGAAGGTGTTGTATGAGACCGGCAAAAGCTGGCCTGCTAATTGCTGTGGTTGTGCCGCCGTCGAAGGGGAGTTCCGCAATCTTGCTCTCCTCGGAGACCGCGCATCTCCGCGGCACTTTGGATCCTCGGCTTCTCATCTCGATCTACCAGCACGAGCTCGTAGTAGACCGCCAGCGGCGCACTCGAGCAGTGCGGGTGGCAAGGGATGCGGCCTACGCTTGAACGTAGGCGCACAAGTTGACCAAAGACCGCGACGGCGCCCGATGACGATGCTGTAGCCGACCGACAGGAGATGTGCCTAAGCGAGCGCACGCGGCGGCGCGTCACCAGAGCGCCAAGGATTACCCACAGAATCCACAGCAGGACGGCGGCTGCCAGCACCTCGTAAGCCCCCGGTTTTCACAGCCAACGCGGACCGCTCCTTCAAGCCTCAGCGCATCATAGAGATGGAAAAGTCGAGGACCTGCGGACTGGGGCTTTGGACGGCTCCCGGCACCGCCAACCCATTGATTCAGGCCCAAATATGGTGCTTGACAGTCAATTGGGGGAAGCGTAGCGTTCAGTTGGGTCCCGATAGGCTGGAAAGCATATTCGATTGGGCGTGAGCCCGGGGCCCGAGCGAGATCAGGCGGGTCCGATGTTCGCAAGAGTGTCGGGCCCGCAAGGTCAGTGAGGGTCTTAAGCCAGCCGGTGGTCGAGATGAGCCGGAAGGTCCGTCGGGGCCCTTTTTGTTATGCCTGCGCTGGCGTCGATTGCGCTTGCGGGTGAAATGCTTTTTGTATCGCCAGCAGTGCCGGCGCTGCCCTACTTGACTCCCGCAGAAACCGCTACGGTTCAGTTACAGCGTGACGCAAAGACTCGCGTCATTGTAGACGTTCACCGCG
>JAEHDI010000948.1 GCA_016880505.1 Bryobacterales bacterium
GCCTGCTGGCGGAATCTCCGCGCCATCGCGGTCTGTTGCAGTCGGCTTGTCAAGGCTTCACAACCTACTCCTACCTCTATGTGCAGCAGGAGGCGGACCGGTTGGCCGACAACGACCTTGACGCCGCCGAGCGGCTGCGCGCCCGTGCGAGACGGCTGTTCTTGCGGGCGCACCGCTACGGATTTCGATTGCTGGAAACAGCGGCGCCAAACGTCACTGCTCAGATGACTGAAGATCCCAAAGGCGCTACGATGCGATTCCAGAAACGAAACGAAGTTGCGCCGTTGTACTGGAATGCCGCGGCGCTCGGCCTTGCAATCGCAGCATCCAAGCGCGACGCAGCGATGCTCGCTCGCCTGCCCGAGGTGGAAGCGCTGATCGGCCGGGCGGTGGAGCTCGACGAGACGTGGGGCGACGGTGTGCTCCACGAGTTCGAAGTCATCCTGGCCGGCGCCAAGCCCGGCAAGCCGGATTTTGATGCCATCGAAGCCCACTACCAGCGTGCCCTGACACTATCCAAGGGCAAGCGGGCCAGTGTTCACGTGGCCTATGCCGAATCCGTTTCGGTGCCAAGACAGGACCGCGAAGGTTTCCGCGCCTCCCTGCAAAAAGCGCTGGCCGTGGACCCGGACCAGTATCCCGAGGTAAGGATTCCCAATCTCGCCGCCCAGCGCCGAGCCAGATGGCTGCTGGCGCGCGTGGATGAGCTGATATTGCTGCCCGTTGCGGCACTCGAGGAGCAGAAATGAGAACGAAATTCTTCCTGGTGACTCTGTTCGCCTGGTCCGCCTTATTCGCACAAAAGCTTCAAGTCAACGTCGGCACCGCCGCACCCGAGGGATCACCGTGGCACGAGATTCTGCAGAAGACCCGCCAAGACTGGAACCGGATCTCGGGCGGCAACCTCACCGTGCGTATTTATCCCAGCGGCGTGCTGGGCGACGAGGTGGAGATGATCCGGAAGGCGCGCATCGGCCAGTTGCAGGCCGTCGCAGTCTCGGGGGTTGGGCTGTCGCACATTGAGCCGGCAGCGGGCTGCCTCCAGATCCCGATGCTGATGGGTTCGTATGAGGAGTTCGACTACGTGCGGGAACGAATTGCACCGCGCCTGGAGTCGCTCATCGCGCAAAAAGGCTTCATCGTGCTGCAATGGAGCGACGTCGGCTGGGTTCATTTCTTCACCAAGACGCCCGCGAAGACGCCTGACGACATCCGCAAGCTGCGGCTGTTCACCTCGGCGGGGGATCCGGAAGGCGAGAGGCTGTACAAAGAGTTCGGCCTTCAGGTTGTCCCGCTGGCCGTGACGGACATGCTGCCGTCTCTGCAGACAAACCTGATCCAGGCTTTCGACGTTCCTCCGTTGTTCGCGATGTTGGACCAGTCCTTCGGTCTGGCGCCGAACATGATCGACGTGAAGTGGACACCGCTCGCGGGCGCGACGCTGCTTAGCCGAAAGACGTGGGACCGAATCCCCGCCGAACAGCGGTCAGAGTTGCTGCGGGCGTCGCGATCCGCGGCCGCGCACGTCCGCGCGCAGGTCCGCAAGATGGGCGAGGATGCGGTCGTCGAAATGCAGAAGCGCGGGCTCAACGTCATCAAGCTCGATGCCGCCGCGCTCTCCCGATGGCAGGCGGAGGCGAAGTCATCGTATCCGAAGATTCGCGGGGAAGTGGTACCGGCCGACCTGTTCGACGAGATTGTGCGCCTGCACAATGAGTATCTCTCGAGGATAGGAGGCAAGGGGTAATGGAAACTCTCCGGACTCCAACGACGCGGATTGAAGCATGTGCGTCGATTGCCCTTCTCGGGTTGTTGGCCGTACTGCCGCTCGCGGAGATTGCGGGCCGCAAGATCGCGGGCCACGGAATTCCCGGGTCCATCCCGATCGTCCAGCACATCACCTTATGGATCACGTTCCTCGGAGCGGCCATGGCGGTGCGGTCAGACCGTATGCTGGCC
>JAEHDI010000949.1 GCA_016880505.1 Bryobacterales bacterium
CCGGGCCGGACGGCGCCACGACTCGTGTGCCGGAACATGCAGGCGACAGGTCCGAGGACCCGTCGCCTGCCGCAGCGTCCGGGAGAGAGACACGATGTGCCGCGTCGAACGGCCAGGAATCGCGAGCCGGCTTCTCGGGGGCCACGCCGGGGGCCAGCCGGGAAGGCTGAACCGTTGGTTGTGCGTCGAGTGGCGGTTCGGCGAAGACCGGCGGCACGCCCGGAACCGGGACGGCCACCGCGACGGCGGGGTCGGGATCCGTCTCCGGCGCTTCCGGCTCGGCGTCGCCGGATTCGGCCGGCTCCGGTACGGTTTCGGTCCCGATCCCGAGGGGTGACCGGGTTTTGAGCCCATTCCCTCCCAAGCTCTCGATCACTGTTGCGAGAAGCGGCCCGAAAGCAACGCCGGGGTCGGGACCCCACTCCATCCAGTTGCCGCCTTCCGGCGTCCCCGCGGGCGTTCCCTCCGTCTCGGCGGGCACGTCCAGATTGATCCCGGCGGGCGGCAAAGGGAAGCACGAAACGGTCACGCGCCGGTAGAAGCAGATGAAGAGCCAGATTCGAAAGCCGGGATTTCAACGGGTTAGCGGGACACTTACCGCTAAGAACTTGCCGCGTGGCGGGAAGAGGCAAGAAATTGGCTCGCAGGCATGCCCCTCCCTTTTCTCTCATCGGCGGCTTCCACGAACATTTGAGGACATTTGGCGGCACCGGCGCCTTCGGTCCCGCAATTGCACGGCACTGCGGCGGAGCGCATCATGGACCCACTCACGACTTCGGCTGCGAGCGGCCTGCGGGCGCGGATGGAATCGCTCGAGATGCTGGCCAACAACCTGGCCAACGTCTCGACCGACGGCTTTAAGACCGACCGCGAGTTCTATGGTCTCTACGTTTCGCCGGAGTCTCTCGACCCGGCGGGAGGCGGCATGCCACAGACGCTGCCGGTGATCGAGCGCCACTGGACGGACTTTACCCAGGGCGTGCTGCACCCGACCGGCAACCCCTTTCACCTTGCGATCTCGGGCCGAGGCTTTTTCACGGTAAACGGCCCGGCTGGGCGGCTGTACACGCGCAACGGCGGCTTTCAGTTGTCGGCCACGGGCGTGTTGTCGACGGCCGAGGGCTATCCGGTGCGAGCGGTGGGGGGCGGGACGCTACGGGCTTCGTCACAGAGTCCGATCGAGGTTGCGCCCGACGGCGTGGTGACGCAGGACGGCCAGGCGCTAGGGCAGTTGGAGCTTGTCGACTTCACCGACACAGGAGCGCTGGCCAAACAGGGCCGCGCCTACTTCCGCGCCGACGATCCGCGGGCGCAACCCGTTGCCGCCGCGGGGGCGGCCGTGCACCAGGGCAAGCTCGAGGGATCGAACGTCACCGGCGCCGAGGGCGCCGTGCGCCTGATCGGCGTGATGAGGCAGTTCGAGATGCTCCAGAAGGCGGTCTCGATTGGCGGGGAGATGAATCGCAAGGCGGTGGAGGAGGTCGCCCGCGTCGGCTCCTGACGCGGCCCGGGAGGAGAGGAGAACAAATCATGATTCGAGCGCTATTCAGCGCCGCCAGCGGCATGACGGCGCAGCAATTGAACGTGGATAATATCGCCCACAATCTGGCGAACGCCAACACCATCGGCTACAAGGTGCGGCGGGCGCAGTTCCAGGATCTGCTCTATCAGAACCTGGTGACACCGGGCGCCTCGGCGGGTCAGCAGACGGTGGTGCCGACCGGTCTTCAGCTCGGTCTCGGCACGCGGGCCGCATCCAACGAGATCCTTTTTTCTCAGGGGAATTTTTCGGCCACGGAGAATCCGCTCGATGTGGTGGTCCAGGGCCGCGGCTTCTTCCAGGTGCGCCTGCCTTCCGGCGAAATCGCGTACACGCGGGCAGGCTCGTTCCACCTCGACCGCGACGGAAATCTCGTGACGGCGGACGGCGACCCGCTCGAGCCGCAGATCACGATTCCGCCGGACGCGCAGGCGATCAGCATCGCGCCAGACGGCACGGTCAGCTTCACGCAACCCGGCCAGACGGCGATCCAGCTTGCCGGGCAGATCCAGCTTGCGAACTTCCAGAACCCCGCCGGGCTCAACAGCATCGGGAAAAACCTCTATCTGCCGACGGACGCCTCGGGAGATCCGACGATCGGCAATCCGGGCGGCCAGGAGGGCATCGGCACCTTGCTCCAGGGCTATCTCGAACAGTCCAACGTCTCGGTGGTGGAGGAGTTCATCAACTTGATCGTCAGCCAGCGCGCCTATGAAGCGAACTCGAAAGTCGTGAAGGCGGCGGACGACATGTATCAGCAGATCAACAACCTCACCAGATGACGCTGCTCGCCGCCTTACTGGTTTCAGGATGTCTCGCGGTCGAAGGCGAGCGCATTGTCGCCGCCGACCTGGCCGGAGCCGAGCCGGCCTTCGCGCGTCTCCCCGCGGAGACGCCGCTCGGATTCGCGCCGGCGCCCGGGGCGAGGCGGATCCTGCGCCGTGCGGAATTGGCCCGTCTCGGCCGGCGTCACTCCGTCGATGTCGATCCCCCGAAAGAGATCTGCATCGAGCGTCTACTCGAACCGCTCCGAAGCGACCGCCTCCTCGACGCGATGACCAGGGGACTGGGGCGCCCGGAGGCGAAGATCGAGTTGGTCGACTTCAGCCGCTATCCGGCGCCGAAGGGCGAGATCGAGTTCCCGGTCTCGGGCCTGTCGAGGTCCTCCGACCCCGAGACGCCGGCCGTCTGGCGCGGCTCGGTGCTCCACGACGGCAAGCGCCGCTTCCGGATCTGGGCGCGGGTGCGTATCTCCATTCCCGCAATACGGCTGATTGCCACCGAGGATCTGCCCGCCGGACGCCCCATCAGCGCAGCGCAGGTACGACAGGAGCCCTTTTCCGCCGATCCGCGGCCAGCCATCTTCGCGGCCCTGCCGGAACAAGCGGTTGGACGTATACCGCGCCGGCGGATCGCCGCCGGACAACCGGTGCCGCTCGGCGCGCTCGAAGCGCCGAGAGAGGTCGCCGGGGGCGAGATGGTCCGTGTCGAGGCCGTCAGTGGCGCCGCGCGGATTGAGATCCACGGCCGGGCGGAGACCTGCGGACGGAAGGGCGATACGGTTCTGGTCCGCAATCTGGAAAGTGGCCTCCGATTCCGTGCCAGAGTGATCGGCCACGGGCTCGTTGCCGCGGGGGACGAAAGGAAGCCGGCGCGATGATCCGGAGGAACTGCTTTTGGCTTCTCGTGTTCGCCGCGGGGGCGCTTCCCGATCTCCCCGCAAAGAAAGACCGAAGCCCCGTGCCATCACCGCTCGACCGCTACGTGGAAGAGGCGATGGCGCGTGACGGAGGGGGAAGACAGGACGCCTCGCCCGGCTCGGTCTGGTCTTCTTCCGCGAAACTGGCGGACCCGGCGCGGGACGTCCGGGCGGGAGCTGTGGATGACCTCGTGACCATTCTCGTGGTGGAGCGCGCCTCGGCGGTGGCCAAGGGCTCCACGAAATCGGCGCGCGCGTCGAGCAACCGCAATTCAATCGGCGCGCTCGGCGGAATCACGCGAGCGGCCGGTCCCCTGGCGAACCTGGCGAGCCTGGACGGCGAGTCGCAGTTGAGCGGCGAAGGCTCGACCAGCCGCGAGACACTTCTCAGCACGACGCTGGCGGCGCGCGTCACGCACGTGCTGCCGAACGGACTGCTCGTAGTCGCAGGCGCGAAGGACCTCCAGGTGAACTCCGAACAGCAGACCGTCACGGTGCGAGGAGTTGTACGCCCTGAGGATCTGAACCCCGGCAACATCGTCCGCTCCGACCGGATCTCACAACTCGAGGTCCGCATCAACGGCAGGGGCGTTGTCGGCGACGCCGTGCGGCGGCCGTTCTTCCTGTACCGGCTGTTGCTGGGGTTGCTGCCGTTATGAAGCGACTGTTCGGAATCTTGGCCTGGCTCCTCGCGGGTGTGCTCGTCGCGGCCCCCGGCGAGACGCGTCTCAAGGAACTGGCTACGCTTGAGGGCGTGCGCGACAACCAATTGATGGGGTATGGGCTCGTGGTCGGCCTGGCCGGCACGGGCGACCGCCGCCAGACCGTCTTCTCGGCGCAAAGCACGTGATCCTCTACGAAGACGAAGCCGCCGCCGCGCAGTTCATCGGCCGCGAGGTCCACTGGACGTTCAGCGAGCTCGAACCGACCATCGAAAACAACCTGCGCTTCTACATCGTCAGGCCGGCGATCTGGAACCAGACCATCATCGAACTGGAAAATGTCC
>JAEHDI010000950.1 GCA_016880505.1 Bryobacterales bacterium
CACGGGAATGAGGTGATGTATTTCTCCAGCAACCGCGCCGGCTCGCTGGGTTATGACCTCTACGCCAGCGTCAAGGGACACGACGACACGTTCAGTCAGGGCACGCCGGTTGTGGAGGCGAACACCACGTACACAGAGCAGGGCTTCGCGGTCAGGCGTGACGGGCTGGAGATGATATTCGGGTCTGACCGTCCAGGCGGTGGAGGTGGTGGGACAGACCTTTGGACGACATCTCGCGAGAGCACACAGGATCCATGGTCCGAGCCGGTCCCTTTGACCTCCTTGAACGGTCCCGGCACGGATGGGGGGAAGATGAGCTTCTCCCTTGACGGACGCGAGCTTTACTTCCGATCCAGTCGCTCGGGAGGCGGCGACATCTACGTCGCGAGGCGGGAGAAGCTGCGCCACTGAGCAAAACTCAGCTAGAAAGTCTCGATCATCCAGACATTGGAGTCGTTCTTGGTCTCGGCGAACGCCAGGTAACGGCCGTCGGGTGATGCGAGGGGTCTTTCGAACCAAGGGGAGGTCTCACGCAGGACGTGCGTGGCGCCGTCCATCGTGACGTGAAACAGCCAGCCGCCCCGGCTCAGCAGCCTGTTGGCGACAAACAGGCTGCGGCCGTCCGCCGACCAAGCCACCGCTTCGCATCGGACGCGATCCTTCACCGAAACGATCCGCTCGGCGCCGCCGCTCAATGTCAGAATGCGGATGTCGCATCCGCTCCGGTTATCATCCACCAAGGCTATGCGCGAACCGTCAGGGGACAGATTCCAGGCAGTCGCCAATTTCGCCCTGGCGGCCAGATTCTTCTTGCCTGAGACCGCATCGAAGGCCGAGAAGGTGATCCAGTCCTCCTCCGCCTCGGCGGGACAACTGGCGCACGCCGGCGTCTGAACGGGCTCCTCCACCTCGGCGAGGATACAAGATGCCCCGGGAGCGGAAGGACAACGGAAGTCCGGGTATCCTCTGGAAATCGACCTGCCGTCCTTGTCCTGTGTGCCGGGATAGCCCGGGTAGCCTTTCAGCTCCAATACCGACTCAGGCGGACCGCCGCCGAAGGGGACTCGTACCAGGGTTCCCGACCTCGGCGTCTTGCCGGCCGGCGTCTTGGGCCAATGCATGGCCAGGATCCAAGCCCGGTCGGGGCTTACCTGAGGCGCCCGCTCCTCTCCAGACAGTGCGGTCAATTGCTCGACCGATGTGCCGTCGAGGCCCACCTTGAAGATGTCGAAGCTGCCGGTCCGGTTGGAGTAGAAGAGAATCGCCTTGCTGTCGGGTGTCCAGGCGCCGGGCCAGTCCAGCCGGTCGTCAGTTGTGAGCTTTCGCAGGTTCCTCAACTTCGTCCCGTTGGCCGCCAGTTCCCCCACGTAGATGTCGCTCTTGCCCCGCAGATCCACAAGCGCCAGCCGTTTGCCATCCGCGCTCACCGTAAACTTGAACAGCCCATAGCCGGCCCAGTTCGTGATTCGACGAAGCTCGCCGGTGACGCAGCCGGTCCGCGGATCCGTGCGGATCTCCCACAGATTGGTGCTGGCTTCATTCGGAGGTTGTTCCCTGAGTTGGCAAATGAAGCGTCCATCGCTGGTCCATCGGTAATACGTCAGCCTTGGGTCCGCAAGCACCGTAGTGGTAGCGCCAGAGCTGAGATCGCGTCTCACCAGGACCGGCTCATCCGATCCCCGTTTCCGCTGCAAGTAAGTGACACCCCGCCCGTCCTGCGTCCATTCCAGCAATTCCAAATCCGGCCAACTGTCTTTCTCCGGCGACAACACTTTCTGGGGGTTCTCCCCGTTGGACCCCATCACCCAGATGTCGGATCCCCTCGCAAAGGCGATCTTTGATCCGTCCGGAGAGGCCCTGGCGGACCAGGCTTCGTCAATCAGTTTGCGGATTGCGCCGCCAACGACGGAGAGAGTCCAGACGCCCGTGGCGTCGTTCGGCATAACTTCTCCGCTGATCAGAATCTTGGTTCCATCCTGGAACCACGCGAGGCCCGGTCATTGGAAACACATGCCATCGAGCGTACGGAGCTTGTGTACCTCGCCGGTGTCAACTTGCCGCAGATAGAGCCCATCCTGGTCGCCATATGTCAAGTATTTCCCGTCCGGAGAGATCGCGGCGATGTAGACAGGGTGATCCAGTGGACCGCCGGTGAGCTGGCGGAGCGTGACTTCCGGCGGGCGTCCCGGCTCCTCGGCCTGGAACCAACCCAGCCGGATCCCAGCCACCACGAGGACAGCCGCTGCGGCAAGCGCCGCAATTCCAGCGAAGGCCCAACGGCGGAGGAGAGGTACGCGCCGCTCCAGTGTCCGCCCCTCCAGGTGCTCGGTGAGGAGAAACGGCCCGAGTTCCCGTTCGCCGGCGTCACGAAGGGCGCCGCTGTGCGGCTGGTTTAGGGCGGTGGCGCGAGCCTCGCGCCGCTCCGGCACGTCAACGATTTCCGTCAAAGGCGCCACGAACCGATAACCCCGCTTGGGTACGGTTTCGATGCAGGGGCGCCCGCCAGAGTCTTCTACCAGCACCTTCCGCAGCAACGAAATGTTGTGTGTAAGGCTGCCCTCTTCGACGAAGGTGTCGGGCCAGACGGCGTTGAGAAGTTCTTCTTTACTAACAACGGCGCCCCGGTGCTCAATCAGCACCAGCAACGTATCGATGGCCTTCGGGCTCAGGGGCAGGATCTCCCCATCCCGGAAGAGAACGCGGTTGACAGGGTCGAGGCGGAAGGAGCCGAACGCGAAGTAACTTCGAGGCGTCGATGGTGCTCCCACGGCGTCCTCCAAAGAAAGAGGAACACTGCCTGTATCAACCACCCACATCTACCGGGCACGGACGCCGAGGCAGGTGTCGGGATCTATTGGGCGCTCTAATTCTATACCGGGCACGCGGTCACGGCAATAACCGGCCCGCGAGCTATTCCACGAACGCCGCCGGGTTCCTGAGCTCTCCGATTTCCGGTACGCGGATGCTGACCACGTCGTCCGGTTGGAGGGCCGCGGACTCCGGAACGATGATGCCGGTACCGGTGAGGAGCACTGATCCGGCCGGCACCGGGTTGGCCCGGAGCAGATATTCAACGAGCGTTTCGAAGCGGCGGTGTAGCCGCGAGGTGGACACGCTGCCCGAGAAGATTGTGGAATCACCGCGGGTGATCGTGCAGGTCATCTCCAGTTGATACGGCTCCACCAATTCGTCGACGGTCACAATCACCGGGCCGAGGGCGCAGGAGGAGGTGTACATCTTCGACTGGGGCAGATACAAAGGATTCTCTCGCTCGATGTCCCAGGCTGAAACGTCGTTAGCAAGAGTGTAGCCGAGAATCCTTCCTTTCCTGCCGAGTACGAGAGCCAGTTCCGGTTCCGGTGCGGTGAACTTCGAGTCAGCCCGGATACCAATGGGCTTGCACGGCCCCACGCAGACTCTTGCCGTGCCTTTGAAGAAGATCTCCGGCCTCGATTCCCGGTAAACATGCGCGTAAATCCCTTCTTGGGCTCCCTGCTCGCCGTCGCGGAAACTGGCGCTCACTTCGTAGGTGCAGCCGCAGGCCCACACTTCAAGCGGCAGAAGCGGAATCACTGCCGTGCCCCGCTCGGCGTGCCGGCTGGCCGACTGCCCGGCCAGTTCGCTGAGACTGACAGACTCAGTCTCGGCTTTTTGGATCAATTCGAGAAGCGTGTATCCGGGAATGGGTCGCACCATGTCTCGCTCGAATACAGCCGCGGTTATGGTGCTTTGATGCCTGATTTGTCCAAGACGCATGGAATGTTCAGTATTTCAGGTAGACAGTCTTAAAGTCGGTATAAAACTCCAGCGCGGTCGGGCCCTGTTCCTTTGGGCCGAAGCTGGAGTCTTTCGTCCCGCCGAAGGGCAATTGGTATTCTACACCCGCGCTAGGCAGGTTGACCGTGAGCAATCCCGCTTCGCTGCGGTATACGTAATCGAACCCCCGTGAAACGTTGGTGGTTTGCAGCGACGCGGAGAGCCCAAACGGAATGTTGTTGGCGATCCGGAGGGCATCCTCGAAATCCCTGGCGCGCATGACGGCCAGCACCGGTCCAAAGACCTCCTCCCGCGCGATGGTCATGTCCGCGGTGACATCGGCGAAGATGGTGGGCGCCACGAAGTAGCCCTTGTCATAACCGTCGCCCGTCAGACGCTCGCCCCCGATTC
>JAEHDI010000118.1 GCA_016880505.1 Bryobacterales bacterium
GAAGTGATGATGTCCCCCTGGGCGTACTTCAGTTTCGCGCCGGGGTGATCCGGTCCGTGTTTCTGGGCGAGCCCGCGGTTGATGCCAAGGGAACGGGAAGCGGTGGAGGTGACGTACGCGAACGCGTCGCCGCAGTTGATATCCATCCAGCTCAGAACCGGACCGAGGCTGTGGGTCGGGTACTGATCCGCATTGCGCCGGATCAGGTGTCTGCCAGTCCAACGAGGGTTGCCATCCTTGTCGAAGTACCAGTAGAGGCAGTCGTGGGAATGGGCGCAGTGACAGTGCACGATCTCGCCGAGGAGTCCCCGGCGGATCATGTTCAGCACCGCAAGGTTATCCCGCCGGAAGCTCCAGTTCTCGAGCATCATGCACGGCACTTTCGTTTGCTCGCAGGTATCCACAAGTTGCCAGCACTCGGCCAGGGTCAGGGCCGCGGGGACCTCGACGGCGGTGTACTTGCCCGACTTCATCGACTGGACGGCCATCGGGGTGTGCAGCTCCCAGGGCGTTGCAATGATGACGGCGTCCAGGTCGTCGCGCGCCATGAGCTTGCGGTACTCGTCGTCGCCGGAGTAGCCCTCGGGCTTTGGCCGGCCCGCCTTGACCACCACTTCCTGCGCCCTGGCGAGATTCTCCGCGCTGATGTCGCACAACGCCGGAACCTCGACGCCGTCAATCGTCAGGAGGATCCGAAGGAGCCCGCTTCCACGGCCTCCCGTGCCGACGATGCCGATGCGCGCTTTCTTCGAAGGATCCGCGGCGGCGAGCACGGTAGCTGCGCCGGCGGCCAGAAAATCTCTACGGCGAAGGATGTGGCTCATAGTTTGTGCCTCAGTTTCCCACTAGCTCCTGGGCGTGGACGGGAACGCGCGTCAGGCAGTCGACCCGCGTGCCGTACTTGCCGAGTGTGTTTTCCACCACGAGATAATCGAACCCGGGGATGACGACGTCATTCCAATAGTCGCCGATGCCCCGCAGGGCGACATCGAGCATCGTTACGATCTGGCGGCCGAGCGGCTCGTGGCTATCGAGCGTGATCGCGCCGAAAAACTCCTGGCACTCCGTGTACCCGGAATTGTGCGTGCCGGTGTAGGGCTTAAGGGATGCGAGATCCACTTTTTTCCTGACTCGGTGGGAAACCTCGTCCGCGCGGCCGGCAAAGTAGTCGACGAGCGCCTGCTCCTGGAGTTTCGCCGGCAACATATCGGCGGCCACCTTGCGGTACCAGTCCTCTCCGACGCGGTAGCCCTGCTCGACGAGATCGAACCAGAACTTCTGGTCGTTCGTCACTTTCGCCGGGTCGGTCACCGCGATGACCGAACGCCGGATGCAGGAGGTCAGACCGTCGCGCTGCGGCGCCACCCCGAGGTGCACCCATTCGTCCTCGCCGATGGGCCGGTTGAGCGCGGGTCCGATGAGAGTCCGGTTGGCTTCGTTAGCGCCCACCATAATCCGGAAGCCGTCGGACTCGGATCCCAGCATCCGTGCAGCCCACGCGCCCCAGGCGGCTACCTCGGTTTCGAGGCGCCCGGGACGAAGAACGGCGAGCATCGCGCGCATCATGGCGTCGGCGATGGTGCAGGCGTCCGCGATGAGGCGCATCTCGATGTCGCTTTTCTCGTACTTGACGCGGTAGTAGAGCTCCTGGGCGTCGACCACGCCGTCCTTCCCGAACAGATTCTGCAGGTACTCGACGATGCCGGAGGGGACAACCTGCCGCGGCGTGAGCAGAGCGATGTGATCGACCTTTCCACCCGCCGCGGCTTCGATGATGTCCTCCAGACGCTCGGCTTTGATCGGATATTTCTCGTCGGCAAGCTGGAGCAGCTCGGCCTTGTGCACGGCTGCGCCTGCGCGCCACGCCAATTGTTCCGCGACGTACCCGCCTTCAAGGCCGGCGACGATGTGGAAGCCGGTCGGTCCCACCACGCCGGCCACCTGCTCGATGGAGAGGTTCGTGTTGCCGCCCAGGTACGGCACGTCGCCACGATAGTGCTCGTCGGAGAAGACCAGGCCGACGGTGTGTCCGGAGCGCTTCAGCACTGTGTTTACGCGTGCCACTCGCGCCAGGAACTCCTCTTTCGGCGCGAGGTATTCCCGGTCGATCGCGGGGGTGTCTTCAAGAATTCGGGTGACGCGATCGAGGTCGCGGCGATGATCTGTAGGTGTATTCATGAGTTCTCCTGTATGGTACGGTGATCGGCAGTTGACCGCCTCCGGGCGGGCGCCGCTCCGAGGGCCGTTTCCAGCGCGGATAGCATCGTCTTTTCGCATTCCGGGAAGGCCACCCAACTGTAAGAATCATCGTAGCCCTCGGCGGCGGCGCGCGCGGTCGGGATATAGCCGGGAGCACACTCTCCGAAACCTGCGACCATGACGGACGTATCCGGCCGCATCTTTTGCGCCCAGAGCTGATACTCAACGAACGTCTCGGCTGGCATCAGGACGAGCTGTGCAGGACCGAAGTCGATTGCCGGCACGTCGATCGGACGTCCGGCGTCAGCACGCTCGCGCCAACTGAGCCCGAGGGCGGATTCCCATCGTCTGACCGGAGCCGTCGCGGGATCGGCCAGGGACGCCTTGAATTCCTCGACCGTGTAATGCGGCGAGCGCCGGGATGCCAACCGCATCGGGACACAACGGAACCCGATCGCGCGAAGCGGGCTTCGCTCGGTCGAGTTCCAAGCCGACACCATAGCTCCATGGACGCGATCGGAAAACCCGTGCCAGGTTTCCGGCTTGCCGTCGTTGTATTTGCCGACGACAACGTCACCGCAGCAGCCCGCGAGGAAGATCTGAGTGACCGAGGGGTCGTCCTGCTGCCGGCGCGCGCGGGCGGCTCCTAAAAAATCACTGCTCACGTCTCCATCGCCGTAATGCGTCTGCGCGTGCACGGCGTAACTATGGATTGCGGCTACGGGACGGTCGTCATGCCAGAAGCTGATCGTCTTGAGCCAGGGATCCACCGTGCCTTCAGGCTGGTCGCGCACGGCGAGATCGGCGGTCATGCTCATGCGGTTCCACCGAAGCTTGCCGTCCGGCCCGACGGTGCGGCGATTCGAGGCGACTCGTTCAATCTTCGCCTCGCCGATGCCGACATGGGAGATGTTGCGCGGAGTCCTCAGGCTTTCCCGGACTGCGGCGGCCACTTTCTGGATGGCCTGCTCCTCAAACCGAAGATCGCAGAGGCGGCCCGGCGCCTTATACTCTTCATAGAACCGCTGGGCGCGCCAGTCCGAATGAGGCGCATCGTGCTGATGCACGCAACTGACAAGGACGCGCTCCGGCAATGTGCCCGTTGCCTGTGCGAGGATGGCTCGCCAGCGATCGTAAGCCTCGTTCCTGATCTCGCACCAGTCGACCCCAACGATCAACAGGGGAGCATCCGGGCCAAGCAGGACCAGCCCGTTCGCGGAGAGAGGATCCTCGATGCGGAGTGCCGGTTTGCGGAGGCCGCCCAGCAGCGGGTGCCCCAGGGGAGGGGTCACATCGGCCTGGAATGCCGCCACCCGAAATGGCGAGGCTTTGTGGCCGGCGCAGCCGCCAAGGGTGACACCCGCACCGAGAGCGCAAGTGATCGATCGCACTGCGGTGCGCCGGGAGACCGGCTGGTTCGTCATAGACGCAGCCTCATCTGGATGCCCTCGCCGCCATCCTCATAGTAGCGGGCGACGCGGCGCTGGCTCAGGAATCCAAACGTTCGGTAGAAGCGGATGCCTTCCGTGTTCGTCGATCTTACCATCAAGCGGACGCTGCGGATTCCTCTCGACCTTAGCTTCCGGAGCGTACGGCGCATTAGTGCGGCGCCGATTCCGCGTTTGCGGCAGAGCGGATCCACGGCGATAGAGATGATCTCGGCGCCGCCCCGCGAGACACATGTGACGATGTAGGCGGCGATTCGGCCCGATTGCTTCGCGATGAAGAACAAGTCCGCGCAGTCCCGATGCAGCTCGAGAAACAGCTCCCGTTCGTACGCTTCGCGGGGGAATGCGGCATTCTCGATCGCGAGAATTCGCCGGATCTGGGACCAGCGGAACGGCTCGATGCGAATCCCGCGAGCCATCAGCCGAGTCTGATGATCGCCGTGGCGAGAGACAACGGTGGCAGTTCGGTGCGCACGCGCGAACCTTCAACGGTGACGGTGTGGTCGCGCGGCACAATCCGGTCGGGAGCATCGAAGGTGTTGGCTTCGTTCCAGTCGGCCGCATGGAGGATGCGTTCGCTGCCGCCGGCTGCCTTGACGCTGTTCAGCGATGCTGTCACGCGGAGTGCCGTATCGTGCCGCGGGTTGACGAAAGTCAGGACAAGCTCGTTCTCCTGTTTCGATGCCGAGACGGACAGGTCCAGAGGAGACTTGCCCTCGGATTCCACTCGGACGGCGGTCTTCGAGCGATGTGGCTTCAGCAGCCCGTATGCGTGATAGGAGGGCGTCCGCACGCAGTGGCCTTCGTAGGCGAGCAGCAGGGAATGCAGCACGTTGACGGTCTGGGCGATGTTGCACATGACGAGCTTGTCGGCGTGCCGATGAAAGACGTTCAGGCCGAGGGCCGCCGCCACCGCGCTCCGGATCGTGTTCTGCTGCCAGAGCCGACCGTATTTCTTCTCCTCTTCGGGGATCATACGGTCCCAGACGCCCCATTCATCGACCAGCAGGCCGATCTTGCGTTGGGGATCGTAACCATCGAGAAGCGCGCGCTGCTGAACGACAGCCTGCTCCATCCGGGCGAATGAAGAAAGCTGCTCGTTCATATTCTCGACGGTGAACTTCGTTGGTGTATCCCGGCCGCCCGAGTAGAAGTGCATAGCGAACCCGGAGACGTTGCGGTAGCTGCCGAGGCCATCCATAAAGCCGCGCGACCACGCGACATCATTGCCGTTCGGTCCGCAAGCGATCAGGTAGGGTGACGTGCCGCCGAACTCGCGCATGTACATCGAGTAGCGGCGGTAGTGAGCGGCGTATTCACCGCCGGTCATATTTCCGCCGCATCCCCAGTTCTCGTTGCCGACTCCCCAATAGCGCACGCGGAACGGTTCTGGCGAGCCGTTTGTGGCGCGCTCGCCGGAGAGGGTGCTGCCGGAGGGGTAGTTGCAGTACTCAACCCAGTCGCGGAGTTCCTGGGGCGTACCGCTGCCCAGGTTTCCGGCGAGGTACGGCTCAGCGCCGATGAGGCGGCAGAGCGCGATGAATTCGTGGGTCCCGAAGCTGTTGTCCTCGGTGTAGTTCCCCCAGTGAATATTCACGCGTCGCGGCCGCTTCGCCACCGGACCGATGCCGTCCCGCCAGTGGTAGTCGTCGGCGAAGCACCCGCCCGGCCAGCGAAGCACCGGAATCCTGAGCTCGCGAAGGTATTCGACGGCCTGTTTGCGGAAGCCGTTGATGTTCGGGACTGGAGAGCCCGTTCCGACCCAGAGGCCACCGTAGATGCAAGTGCCGAGGTGCTCTGCAAAGTGCCCGTGCAACTCGGGACGGAGCATGCCGATCTCCACATTCGGATGGATCTGGACGGATTCTTCTCTTGTGGCCACCGCGGGCGACCGGCGGGCTGTGAGGACGGTGAAGGTCGCAAGACTAGCCCGGGTCAGAAACGCACGTCTCGAAGAAGCACTGTGGCTCATGACGGCTCCTCGCTGCATGTCTGTGGCGCTCGTGCCCACCCGTTTCCACCAACGAGTGGCCGGGAGATCCATCTTAACTCGCCAAAGTGCGCCAAAGCTCGCCACTCGAACGACGGCAAGCCTTTTCTCATTGGCACCACTTTATAGTGGGGCTATTATGATTATTGAGATTACTCATAACAAACAAAAGGAGAAACGGACGATGATGAAAAAGATTGCGCTGCTCTTCGTGGTGATGGCCTTGTCGGTGGCATTTGCCGAGACCTACAAGGTCAACTTGTGGCAGCCCGCATTGCTGGGTGGAACGGAACTGAAGGCCGGCAACTACAAGGTCGACGTCACGGACTCGAAGGTCGTGTTCACGCAGGGCAAGAACGCGGTTGCCGAATCCCCGGTCCGAGTCGAAAAAGCCGAGCAGACATTCGACAAGTCCCTGGTCCGATTCGAGAACGAGAACGGCAAATACCGCATCCGGGAAATCCGGATCGGCGGCACGAACATGATCGTTGTTGTGAACTAATACCTCTTCCTCCTCAAACACATAGGGAGGCTTCGGGGCGCATCCCTGGGGCTCCCCTCTTGTGTTCCACAGACACCCCCGCCCCGAACGGCCGGGGCCTCACAGGTCTCGGTAGTTCACCAGGCGGATCTGCTCTTCCTCGAGTGTACGGCGGGTTTCGGGGGCGGTTAGCGCCTCCAGTTCGCGCACCCGGCTCTCCTTGAGCCGGGTGTGCGCCCGGCGGAGGTCCTCTTCGCAAAAGCCCGGATGGCACATGAATTCGGTAGAGCCGCTACCGAGCCTTTGCAGGCATCGGATGAGTTCCGCCGTTCCGAAACGGCCGGTCAAAGAGAAGCCGGCGAAGTGATCGGTCGTGCGAGAGCCGCCGCGGCGGAGTCTCCACTCGAGCAGGCTGCCCAAAACGGGAACCGGGAGCGGTTTTCGGACCCATGGAATTCCAAATTCCCGGGAAACCCCTGCGACTGCCGCCATCACGGAGGGTAGCAGGTGCGTGTGCTTATGGGTGTCCAGGTGAGTGGGACGGATCCCGGCGGTGAGCAGTTTGCGAAGCTGCGCGGCGAGTTCGTCGTAGACGGACATACGGCCCACACCGACGGTGCGAACTAGCTCCGGCACGCTTGCGGGGAGCCGCTGGCGCGGGTCCGCGACGGATTCGCCTCCGATCAGCACGAGATGACAGCCGATATCGAGAGATGGATTCTCTCGGGCAAGCTGGAGGGCGTTGTCAAAAGCGGCTCCGTTGGCCATGAGCGTGGTGGCGGTCAGGATTCCGTTGCGGTGGGCTTCGATGATGCCCCGATTCACGTCGGCCGTGAAGCCGAAGTCGTCGGCATTGACTACGAGCAGTCGAGGAGATCTCAAAAAAGCCCCAGCTTGATGCGGAGGAACTTCTTCGGGTTCGCGCGAAAATCTTTGAGCAGACCGTTCATCTCCCGGCTGACGCCGTCCAGGGACTCATACAGGGCGGGATTGACCATGAGTTGGCCAAGCGTACCCTGGCCCGAGTTGACCTTGTCCATGGTGTCCTCGAGTTTAGCGATGGTGCTCTGGATCTGCTGATGGAGCTTCTCGTCCTTGAGCAGCTTTCCCGCCGTACCCTTCCCCGCGTTCAGATCTTCGGTGAGGCGCCGCAGTTCGGCGACGGTCTTCCGGGCTTCATCGTAAAGGGCAGGATCTTTGATGAACTTGCCGGCGGTACCCTGCCCCTGCTGGACATCAGTCAGGAGTGAGTCAAGCCGCTGCACCGTCCCGCGGACTTCATTGTACAGGCGCTCGTCGTAAAGCAAGCGGCCGACTGTGCCCTGACCACTGCTGATCGCCGCGGCCACCTTCTGGGTCTCGGCGACGGTGCCGGTCAGCTTGTTATAGAACTCTTCGTCCACGAGCAGCTTGCCGATCGTGCCCTTCCCCTTCTCAAGCTCGCTGACCATGCCGTCGATTCGTTTCAGCAGCGAACGCGCGGCGACCATCACGTCGTAACCGGACTGAACGACCTCGTCAAACTCGCTGACGTCTTTGGCCGGAATCTCTCCGCCGTCCTTCACCAATTCGGCGCTTTGGCCCATCTTGATATTGATGTACTTTGTTCCAAGAACATTCTCGGCGCTGATGGCGGCTTGGGAGTCGACCGGAATCATTGACAGCCTTCCGGAATCCACCGACATGTCGATGCGGACAGCGCGGCGCGGGACCTTCGAGCCAGACAGTTCGACCTTGACGACGTCGCCAATGACGATGCCGTTAAGCCGCACTGGAGCGCCGACCGCCAATGCGGCCGAATCGTCCAGGTACGTGTGAAGTATGGTCTTGCGGGCAAACAGCTTCTTGGTGCCGGTAAGCAGGAAGATCAGCATCGCCAGCACGAACATGGCGGCGATCGCCATCACGCCGACCCTCAGTTGGGCCCAGTTCACTTTCTTCGCCGAAGGCATCGTTTTCCCGTCTACTGTTGCTTCACGAACTTGGCTATGTAGGGATCGCGAGAAGCCTCAAGCTCGGCACGGCTTCCCTCAAACACTTTCCGTCCTTCGCGGAGAACCATGAATTTCGTCCGCGTGTCCGTGCTGCGCCCATTGTTCGCAGCAGGCACGAGCAAACCGCTTTTCGGATTGTAACGGAAATCCGCCAGCCAGGCTCCGTCCTGGTACCGGTGGGTGACGATCATCGTGGCCGCGTTTCTCAGATCTCGCCCCTTGATGATCAGCGAAACGATCGTGTAGGACGTGATCGGATCGAGGCCGGCGGTCGGAGAATCGTACAGCATCAGCGAAGGCTCGGTAACCACGGCCCGGGCAATTCCGACTCGGCGGCGCATGCCTCCCGAGAGCTCGCTGGGGAACTTTTCGAGCGTGTGTTCGAGTTCGACGAACCGGAGCGCCTCCTCGACACGCGGGCGGATCTCGGAGCGGGCGAACGTCAGGACACGCTGGTTGAGGAGGGGATACGCGACGTTCTCCTCGATGGTGAGCGAATCGAACAGACCGCCCTCTTGGAAGAGCACACCCACCTTAGCGCGGATGTCGAAAAGCTCGGCTTCCTTAAGTCCCGTAATGTCTTTGCCGAAGAGGATCACCCGCCCCGAGTCTGGTTTGACCAACCCGAGCGCGGTCTTCAACAATACCGTCTTCCCGCTTCCGGCGGCCCCGAGGATGACGCAGCTCTCACCGGCGTCGAGGTCAAAGGAGACGTCGTCGAGGACCGGCGTCTCTTCGAAGGAGAGCGACACGCGATCGAAACGGAGAGCGGATTGGTCGGCGCCGGCAGGCATCGGCTGTTCAGAGATTGACAAAGAACCTCGTGATGAAGAAGTCAAGCACGAAGATCCACACCGACGCTACCACGACGGCGCGGGTCGTCGAACGTCCCACACCCTGGGTCCCCCCGGTCGTCTGCATGCCGAAGTAACATCCGACCAGCGCCACGATGAAGGCGAACACGAATGGCTTGAGAAGGCCCTGGAAAATGTCGCTGTAGACAATCGCCTGCCACGCGCTGTTCCAATACTGCGCGGGGGTCATTTTGAGAAGGGTGTAGGCGATAAGAAAGGCGCCGAAAACACCGAGGAAGTCGGCGATGACCGTCAGAAGCGGCAGTACGATGCACGTGGCGATGAGGCGCGGGGTGACGAGCTTCTGGATCGGGTCCGTTCCGAGCGCGCGCATGGCGTCGATCTGCTCGGTCACTTTCATGGAGCCAAGTTCGCTGGCCATCCCCGAGGAGTTGCGGCCCGCGATCATCAGTGCTGTGAGCACGGGGCCGAGTTCGCGGACGAGGCTGATTGTGACGAGTTCGCCCGTCTTGCCGACCGCTCCGTACTGCGAGAGCGCCTTGGACATCTGCAACGCCAGGACAGCGCCGCTGAAAAAGCCGGTCAGGACGACAATGGGCAAACTCCCCACGCCGATGCCGTCCATCTGGAGGAAGATGTCGTCGGCGTAATGGGGCCGGCGGATGACGTTCCGAATCGCCTTAGCCGACAGTGCGAGGAACTCCTGTACCGAGAGAACGGGCTGTTTGAGCAGGTCCAGCAAAACCGTGTGTTCCCCGAATTTTCGATGCTACCATACAACCTGCGAGCTGAACCCCGTGAAAGGATTGACCGATATCCCCGGAATTCGTGTCGGCCACGCGTCCGATTTCGAGGCGCTGACGGGCTGCACGGTGGTCCTCTGCGAGACGGGCGCGGTCGCGGGCGCCGACATTCGTGGCTCCGCGGCCGGCACCGAGGAGTTCCAGGTAATGAATCCGATGCACGTTGCCGAGACAGTGCATGGCGTCGTGCTGGCAGGCGGGAGCGCGTTCGGCTTGGAGGCTGCGGCCGGCGTGCGGCGATACCTGGAACGGCGAGGTGTCGGTTTCGAAACGAGGGCGGCTCGGGTCCCGATTGTTCCCTGCGCGATCCTCTATGACCTGGCCCTGGGCCGGCCGGACGTTCGTCCCACACGCGAGATGGGTGAGTCGGCCGCGGCGTCGGCGCACGATGGTCCGGTCGAGGAAGGCGCGGTGGGCGCGGGGACTGGCGCGTCGGTCGGCAAGCTGTTCGGCATGAGCCGGGCGATGAAATCCGGGCTGGGGTCCGCCACCGTCCCGCTGAGCGGAGCTTACGGCGGCGTGATCGTTTCCGCGCTCGCGGCGGTGAACGCTTTCGGCGACGTGAAGGACCCGGAAACCGGTGTGCTCTTGGCGGGAGCCCGGCGATCAGCGGAGAGTCTCGAGCTGGCCGACACCGTACTTGAAATGAAATGCGGGGCTCGCGGTGGGTTCCAAGGCGGAAACACGACGTTGGTCGTGGTTGCGACGAATGCCAGCCTCACCAAGGTGCAGGCGACCAAACTCGCGCAACTCGCGCAGAACGGCATCGCGCTGGCGATCTCGCCTCCTCACACAATGCTGGACGGCGACTTGGTGATCGCCCTGTCGCTGGGCGCGCGAGAGGCCGACGTGGACGCCCTTGGCGTTGCCGCGAACGAGGCGAGCGTCCGGGCGATCATGCGCGCCGTTCGGTTGGCTCCGAGCCTCGGCGGATTGCCGGGGCTCGGAGGATAGCCGGACGGACGCCGGGTTACACCACGGGCCCGGTTTTTCGCGGACGGGCGCGCGTCGTGCGCGGTTGACGCGGCTTGCGCTGCTTTGAAGCGGCCGCGCCGGTGCCGGAAGCCGCGTCCTTCCGCCGCCTGCCGCCTCGGTGAGGCTTGGGTTCCGGTTCCGGAACCATCGACGGCTGGCCCTTGACGTATGGCTGAGGCTCCTCGACCTCCACCTCCGGTTCGGGCTCGGGCGACCCCTCTGGAGGCGCCGGCGGATAGAACTCGGCGCCGAGGTAAACCAGAAGTCCCTTCTCTTCGTCCGGCTCCACTCGAACGAGCAGCTTGTCCTGGGCGTAGTTCAAGAACTCGGCAAACTCCTGGAAGCCGAATGCCGCCGGATCGAAGGCCGGTACTTCGGCTTGCATCCAACTCTCCAGATCGCCGGCCAGACACCCGTTCTCGATGTCCAGGCGGTGCGTTTCGAGCACATCCCGGAGTCCGGGGAGGGCCTCGTCAGGCTTCGGCGCCGGCTTTTCGGGCTTGGCGGACGTCTTCCGTTCGATCAGGTATCGCCCTTCTTCCCCGGCGACATTGACGTAACCGGCGTTCTTCAGCTTCTCGACGAAGTCGGAGAAACTGCCCGAGCCATACGCTTTCTCCGTGAATGCGGAGTCGAGCTGGAGCATGGTCGATTTCAGCAGGCCGAGCTGCGGCCGCAATCCGCGCCGCTCCACCACCTGGAGCGCCCGCTCCACCAGAGGGACCGCTTGGGCCGGATCGAGCGGAGCGGGGCGGTTCCGCGGCTGGCGCTGCCGGTGCGGCCCCTGATGCTGCTGTTGCTGCTGCTGGCGCTGCGGTTTCTGTGGCTCGTCTAGCAGCGATTCGTAGCTGACGAACTCGTGGCAGTTCTGCTGAAGAATGGTGCTGGTGAACGCCTTGCCGCCAACCACGAAGACCGTCTTGCCGAACTCCTTCAGCTTGTTTACAAGCGGAATGAAGTCGCTGTCGCCGCTGACGATGGCGAAAGCGTTGACGTGGTTGTGGGTAAAGGCCATCTCGAGCGCGTCGAGGGCCAGGTTGATGTCGGCGCCGTTCTTGTCCCCGCGCGGAGAGGGAATGCGCTGTACCATCTGGACCGCGTTGGCGGCCATCTGGCGGGTCGCTCCCTCCTGTCGCGCCCAGTTCGCGTATGCGAACTTGGCGACGATATCGCCACGCTCCTTTAGGGCGTTGAGCGCCACGGATACGTCGAATTCACGTTCCAGCGTCGATTTGACGCCGATCTCGATGTTGTCATAGTCGACAAACACCGCGATGTTCAATCTTTCTTGCATTGGGTTGTCTTGTTTCTCTTTGTACAGGCGCGGTCAGGCTGCCTGCTTCACCGAGGCCCGTATGAATGTCACGATCTCCTCGAGCGAAGCTCCCGGCTGAAATACCGCCGCCACGCCCTGCTTCTTAAGTTGTACCGCGTCCTCGTCGGGGATAATTCCGCCGACGATGACAATAATATCGTCCATCTCCTTCTCGTGAAGGAGCTCCATCACCCTGGGAACGATGGCATTATGCGCGCCGGAAAGGATGGAGAGCCCGATCACCTGGACGTCCTCCTGGAGCGCCGCGCTGGCGATCATCTCGGGCGTCTGCCGCAGACCGGTGTAGATGACTTCCATACCGGCGTCGCGCAGAGTCCGCGCGATGACCTTGGCGCCGCGGTCGTGGCCATCCAAGCCCGGCTTGGCCACGAGCACTCGAATCGGATGCTCCATCCCTCGTTCCCCGTGATTACAGCACGCTGGTTTCGCGCCAGGTTCCAAAAACATCCCGGAACGTGTCGCAGATCTCGCCCACGGTGGCGTAGCAGCGGACTGCGTCGAGGAGGAAAGGCATGGTGTTCTCCCTTCCCTCGGCCGCACGCCTCAGCGCATCGAGCGATGCTTCGACGCGAGCGGCGTCCCGCCTTTTCCTCAACTCAGCCAGTTTCTCACGCTGTCGAACCTCGGCGCTACGGTCGATTTCGAGGATCTCGATCGGTTTCTCGTCCTCCTGTTCGAACGCGTTGACACCGACGATGATCCGTTCCCCTGTTTCGACCGCGCGCTGGTAACGGTAGCTCGCCTCGGCGATCTCACTTTGCGGGAAGTTCCTCTCGATCGCCGGAATCATGCCGCCCATCTGGTCGATGCGGCGCATGTATTCCGCGGCCGATTGTTCGACGTCGATCGTCAGCCGCTCGAGAAAGTAACTTCCCCCCAGCGCGTCGGGAACCGCCGCCACCCCGCTCTCATGGGCGATCACCTGCTGCGTGCGCAGGGCGATCGTCACAGCATGCTCGCTTGGGAGGGCGTACGCCTCGTCGAGCGAGTTGGTGTGCAGCGACTGAGCGCCGCCAAGCACCGCCGCCAGCGCCTGAAGCGCCGTCCGCACCACGTTGTTGTACGGCTGCTGCCAGGTGAGCGAGCACCCCGCCGTCTGCGCATGAAAGCGCAGCTTGAGGCTCCGCTCGTGCTTCGTGCCAAAGCGGTCCCGCATGAGATGCGCCCACATTTTCCGCGCCGCCCGGTACTTCGCGATCTCCTCGAAAAAATCGTTGTGGGCGTTGAAGAAGAAGCTGAGCCGTGGCGCGAACTCGTCGATTTCCAGTCCCCTTTCGAGCGCCCAGTCGACGTACTCCACGCCGTCCCGCAGCGTGAACGCCAGCTCCTGCACCGCCGTCGATCCGGCCTCGCGGATGTGATAGCCGCTGATCGAGACCGGATTGAACCTCGGCACGCGCCGCGCCGCAAACTCGATTACGTCCGTTACGAGCCGCATCGAAGGGCGCGGCGGGTAGATGTATTCCTTCTGCGCGATGTACTCCTTCAGAATGTCGTTCTGAAGCGTGCCGTCCAGCCGCTCCCAGGGGACACCCTGCTTTTCCGCTACGACAAGATACATCGCCCAGATGACGGGCGCCGGCGAGTTGATGGTCATCGAGACCGAAACGTCGCCGAGCGGAATACCCTCAAACAGCGTCTCCATGTCCTCGAGCGAGCTGATGGCGACGCCACACTTGCCGACTTCGCCGAGCGATGTCGGATGGTCGGCGTCGAAGCCCATCAGTGTGGGCAGATCGAATGCGACGGAAAGCCCGGTCTGGCCCTGCTCGAGAAGATAGCGGTAGCGCCGGTTCGTCTCCTCGGGGGTGGCGAAGCCCGAAAACTGGCGCATGGTCCAGAGTTTTCCCCGGTACATGTCGCGATGGATTCCGCGCGTGTAAGGGAACTCTCCGGGAGCGCCTAGGTCGCGAGCGGGGTCGAAACCGGAAAGATGTTCCGGCCCGTACACCGGCTCCACGGGAATGCCGCTCAGCGTCTCAAAGCGCCGCGCAGCCCCTGTGGCCGCCTCCGCCCCAGCGTTCTTCATCTGTCTTCTATTGTACCTGTCGGACTGGCGAGTACTCGGGGCGCCCGTTTCGTCTTCACTCACTTCGCCTTCCGCCGGGCGACAATGCGGACGGCGCTCCTGCTCGGCATCGCCGCCGGGGCGAAGGCCTCTTCGATCAATGCGGCCTGCTCGGCGGCGTGTCGTTTGTGGGAACCCGTAGCCGGACTGGCGCTCTCTGGGCGCCCCGCGAATCTAAGCATGCGCTCGGTCGGGTCGAGCAATGGCTGGATGCGATCCCGCATGAAGCGCCACGGGCCCATGTTGCGCGGCTCTTCCTGCACCCAGAACACGTCCGCTACCGGCGGATACTTCAAAAGGATGTCTCCGAGTTGCGACGAAGCAAACGGATACAGTTGCTCGACGCGGACGATGGCCACCTGCCGGGCCTCTCGCTGCTCCCGCGCCTCGATCAAGTCGTAGTAGACCTTGCCAGAGCAGAGCAGAATTCTCGACACGCTGTGGGGATCGA
>JAEHDI010000951.1 GCA_016880505.1 Bryobacterales bacterium
AGGAGTCCTTCATGATGAACTGCCGGACGCGGAGCAGGCCGGATTTCGGACGCGGCTCGTCGCGGAATTTGGTCTGGATCTGGTACCAGATCTGTGGAAGCTGCTTGTAGCTGCGCAGCTCGCCCCGGGCGATGACGGTCATGACCTCCTCGTGGGTCATGCCGAGGCAGAGGTCGCGCTGGAAGCGGTCTTTGAGGCGGAACATGGTGTCGCCCATGACCTCCCAGCGCCCGGACTCCTGCCAGAGTTCGGCGGGGTGGAGGGCGGGCAGCAACATTTCCTGCGCCCCGATGGAATCCATCTCCTCACGGACGATCCGGGTGACCTTCAGGAGAGACCGCTGGGCGAGGAACAAGTAGCTGTAAATGCCGGCCGACAACTGGCGGATGTAGCCGGCGCGCAGGAGAAGCTGATGGCTCGCAACCTCCGCCTCCGCGGGATTTTCCCGCAGGGTGGGAATGAACAATTTGCTCCAATGCATGAAGTTACTCGACGGGGAAAAGAGACGAAGCACTCATTCTAGCATGCTAAAATGGAGCAGAATCCCCCATGAAAATCGCAATCGGAGCCGACCACGCGGGCTTTCTATTGAAGGAGCGTCTTCGGGATAAGCTGCTCCGCGACGGGCACCACGTGGTGGACTACGGCACCCACAGCGCGGAATCCACCGACTACCCGGACTATGCCGAACCGGTGGCGCGCGACGTTGCCTCGGGCGAGGCCGACCGCGGCCTCCTGATCTGTGCGACCGGCATCGGGATGTCCATCGCCGCGAACAAGGTACCCGGCGTGCGGGCCGCCCTGGGTACTTCCGAGGAGGAAGTGCGGCTGGTCCGGGGTCACAACGACGCCAACATCCTGACGCTCGGGGGAAAGTTTATCGAGCCGGCTCAAGCGGAGAAGCTGCTCGACGTATTTCTTAGCGCGCAGTTTGAAGGCGGGCGTCACGCCCGCCGGGTCGCGAAGATCGGCCGGATGGAGCGCGGTGGGGCCGGAATGGACGAATCACGGGGCGAAAAAGCATGACGGAACAAGAGAAGATGTCGAGGCCGCTGGCCGAAGTGGATCCCGAAGTGTTCGCCGCGATCCGGAGCGAGCTCGAGCGGCAGAACTCCGGGCTCGAGTTGATTGCGAGCGAAAACTTCACGTCGGAGGCGGTGCTGGAAGCCACCGCGAGCGTGTTCACGAACAAGTACGCCGAGGGGTATCCCGGGCGGCGGTATTACGGCGGTTGCGAGTTCGTGGACGTGGTCGAAAACCTGGCGCGGGACCGGGCGAAGAAGCTCTTCCACTGCGAACACGCCAACGTGCAACCGCACTCCGGCTCGCAGGCAAACCAGGCCGCGTACGCCGCGGTGCTCCAGCCGGGAGACACGATCCTCGGCATGAACCTGGCGCACGGCGGGCACCTGACGCACGGGCACCACCTGAATTTCTCCGGCAAGACCTACAAGGTGGTCCCGTACGGCGTGCGGCGCGAAGACGAGATCATCGATTACGACGAGCTGGCGAGGCTGGCCGAAGAGCACAGGCCGAAGATGATGATCGCCGGCGGAAGCGCGTATCCGCGGATCATCGATTTCCGCCGGTTTCGCGAAGTCGCGGACGCCGTAGGAGCGATCTTCCTCGTGGACATGGCTCATTTCTCGGGCCTGGTGGCGGCCGGTCTGCATCCGAATCCCTGCGAGTACGCCGACATCGTGACATCCACGACCCACAAGACGCTGCGCGGGCCACGCGCCGGGATTATTCTGTCGCGCGCACAGTTCGCCCAGGCGATCGACAAGACCGTGTTTCCAGGGGTGCAGGGAGGGCCGCTGGTACACGTGGTGGCAGCGAAAGCGGTGTGCTTTGCCGAGGCGATGACGCCCGAGTTCGTGAGCTATCAGAGGCAGGTGAAGGCGAACGCGGCAGCGCTGGCGGACGGGATGGCGGAAGCGGGTTACCGGGTGGTCTCCGGCGGCACGGACACGCACCTGCTACTCGTGGACGTGTTTGCACGAGGAATTCGGGGCCGCGACGCGGAAACGGGTCTCGACAAGGCGCACATCACGGTCAACAAGAACGCGATTCCGTTCGACACCAACCCGCCGCTGAACCCGAGCGGGATCCGGTTGGGATCTCCCGCAGTGACGACCCGGGGGTTCCGCGAGCCGGAAATGCGCGAGGTCGCATCGATGATCGCCGAGGTGCTCGGAAACCTTGGAAACGATGATGTGATCGCTTCGGTCGGCCGCCGGGTGGCGGAGTTGACCGGACGGTTTCCGCTGTACCACTGGAAACTGAACGCCGTCGCCGCGAATTGAATGGCGCTGCGCATACTGATCGACGCCCGGCACCTCCGGGACTTCGGCATCGGTACCTACATACGCAACCTTGTCCGCGCTCTGGCGTGCATTGACCGGGAGAACCACTATGTGCTGGCCTGCGCGAAGGAAGGCGGCGCCGAACTGGGGGGCCTTCCCGGCAATTTCCAGATCGCCCGATATGAGCGCCATGATTCCGACCCGCTCGATCACGTCGCGTTCCCGTGGTTCATCCGCCACTTCTCGGCGGATCTCTATCACATCCCGCTGAATGTGGTGTCGCTGACGATGCCCCGCCCGTACGTGCTCACGATCCACGACATGAGCAGCCTGATGTATGACCGGCAGCGCGACTTTCGGCGGAAGTTGCGACTGTATCAGTTCCGCCGGGGTCTTCAGCGCGCGGAAAAGATCATCGCGGTCTCGGAGGCCACCCTGCGAGATGTGGAAGACCTCTTCGGAATTCCGCCGGAGAGGGTGCGGCGGATTTACAACGCGCCGGACCCCCGCTTCCTGGAGCACAAGCCTGCCGCCGACGCGCGCTCGGCCGGCCCCGAGGGTCACAGCCGCGAAGTGCGCCGCATCCTGGAGCGCTATCAGATCGACTACCCGTTCGTGCTGTACACGGGATCGATCCGCCCGCAGAAGAACGTGCCCCGGCTGGTGGAGGCGTTCGCGGTTGTCCGCGGACAGCTCGAGACACATCCGGTGTATAAGGAGCTCCGGCTGATCATCATCGGCGACGAACTGAGCCGGTATCCGGCGGTCCGGCGGGCGGTGATCCAGACGCGGGTGGAGGACGTCGTCCGCTTTCTGGGTTTCGTTCCGATCGACACTCTTCGCATTTTCTATGAAGCGGCCGCCGCGTTCGTTTTTCCATCGATGTACGAGGGCTTCGGGCTCCCGCCGCTGGAAGCCATGGCCTCCGGGACGCCGGTTGTGTCGTCGAATCGTAGTTCACTTCCGGAGGTTGTCGGCGACGCCGCCGTGCTGGTGAATCCGGAGAATGTGTTCGACATCGCCCGCGGAATTCGAGATGCGCTGACGGATGAGCAACTCCGGGTCTCGCTGATTGCCCGGGGCTACGAGCAAGCGCGGCGTTTCAGTTGGGAGGCAACGGCGCGGCAAGTGCTGGAAGTTTACGAAGAAGTGGGACGAGAACGAAAGGTCCTGCGCTGAGAGGCGTGGGCTCCGCCGGATCGCCGGCGCCTTTCAGAAGCTTAGAAGATACCGTCCGATCCAGACGACACGCGCCCGAACGATATCCATGACGTGGCTATTCTCCAGCACGATCTCCTCCCATCCGCCTGGCCGTCCCGCGCCGGCTTCGGTTCCGAGAAACACGCGCCGGCCCTCCATACGCAGCCGCCGGATGAGTCCTTCTCCGCGACGGTTTACGACATATAAGCCCTCTCCATCGGGCCGGGACCGGCTGTGGTGGGATCTATCAAGCAGGACGAGATCATTGTGGCGGACCACCGCGGTCATCCTGGCATCCGCGGTCAGCCGCGCTACGACGGGATCGGTAAGCGAGGTGACAAGCAGGGTCGGGAAGGGGCATCTGTATTGCGGGTCGATGGCAGTGGGCAGCGGCAGCCCGGGCCCCAGCCAACCCTCCAGAATTGGGACTCCCCGGTAGTCACCATGTTTCGGACACTGGGGACAGCCCGCCCGGTGGAGTTCGGGGACGGTGATCAGGTCCAGCACTGACAAGCGGAGACACTTGAGGACGCGATCGGCTGCATCGGGAGAGAGAATTCTTGCGCCTTTCAGCACATTATGCATATGCGGCTGTGAAATCCCGGCCAGGCGTGCGAGCCGGCGTTCCGTGAGCTCTCCATTGTGGAGGCGCGCTTTTAGAGCGGCGACGAGGCGCGCTTGCAGTTCCTGGAAGTCCATTGTGAGGCCCACGCCCTATTTCCCTGTGAAATAGGTAGTACTTCTTAAGAAATATTATCATAGCCTTCCCATAACTTCAGTACTGTGGCGACAACTTGAGCTCCCCGTAATGCATTGAAAACAAGGAATAAATTAGAATTTACATCTATTTGAAATATTTTTCGGAAAATACTGCGAATTTAATGTTGACGATTTTCGGACCTGGAATAGTCTGTGAACAGGAGCGGAGAGGCGTCCCAAAGGGCCGCCGCCGCGAATGAGCCTTATGGAATGGACCAGATCCGAAACGTTAGCAATGGCGAGACATTCATGTTTGCAATGCCATGGCCTGGGATTGAGGCAGGGGCACCGGGAGCAGATGCACCCCTGCAACTGCGTCTTTCGCGCCATTTTCCGCGCCTGCTACGCGCGGTTTCGCTACTGTGCCACGAAAGAAAAATACTTGAGCCGGGTTTCTCTCGAAATGATCTCCGGGCGGGAGGGAAGATGGTCCTGGGGACGCAAAGATGAGGAGTACGTAGCCGATTTCTGTCTGGTGAGCCAGCGGGTGCTCACCGAGTACGAACATACGATCTTCCGGTATCACTTTCTTCTCGGGGCAGACTGGAAGCTCTGCTGCCGGAAGCTCAAGATGGACCGTGGAAATTTCTTCCATTCCGTCTATCGGATCGAGCAAGCGCTCGGCAGGGCGTTCCGCGAACTGGAGCCGTACCCGCTCTATCCGCTGCACGAGTATTTCCACGGAACAATGCTTACGGAGCCCGATCGCAAAGGCCCTGCTTCATCCGCCCTCACCGCGCCGTTGCTTGCGGCGCGGCCCGTCTTTCATCCGCCTTTACTGAAAACTGCCTGACTCCCGCCTTCACTCCTCGTCGTGAGTACAGGGCAGCGCGCAGCCGGGAGCTGCCGTCCGAGCCGGAATGGCGCGGACGGCGGTCCCCGGCTGGGCTCCGATCCTGCGAAGTGGATTACCGCCGATCGCGAAAGAATTCACGCAGCAACTCGGCACAATCGGCCGCGAGCACGCCTTCCGTCACGTCGACGCGGTGATTGAGCAGGTCGGAGTCGGCGACTCGGAACTTGCTGCGGACGCCGCCGAAGCGCAAGTCCCTGGCGCCGAACACGAGACGGCGGACGCGCGCCGTCACGAGCGCGCCGGCGCACATGACACACGGCTCGAGCGTCACGTACAGGGTGCAGTCCTCCAGCCGGTAGTTCTCCAACCGGGCCGCGGCTTCCCGGAGAGCAAGGATCTCCGCATGAGCGGTAGGATCAACCCGGGCAAGCGGCGAGTTCCGGCCGCGTCCGACGATCACGCCGCCGCAGACGACGATGGCTCCCACAGGCACTTCGCCCTCGCTTCCGGCTTCGCGCGCCAGGACAAGCGCTTCGAGCATCCATGCTTCGTCGGTCATGCCGGCAGACGCACCCTCCACCGGGCGCCGCAGCTATTCTAAGATGAAATTAACACCCTGTGCGCTATCTCCCGTTTATCTTTAAGAACGCCTGGCGAAACCGCCGCCGTACGGCACTGACCGTGCTGAGCTTGGGAGTGTCGCTGTGTCTGCTCGGATTGCTGATGGCGATCTATCAGGCCTTCTATCTGACGGAGGCATCCCCCGAACAGGCACGGCGTCTCATCGTGCGTAACCGTGTTTCGCTGGCGGTGCCGATGCCGATCTACTACCGCGAGCGGATCCGGCAGATCCCCGGCGTTCAGGAAGTCATGATTTCGCAATGGTTCGGAGGCGTCTTTCGGGATAGCCGCGATCCGGAGAATTTTTTCGCCCGGTTCGCCGTCGAACCCGAGAAGCTGTTCACGGTTCACGGCGAAATCAGGGTGCCGGAGGACCAAAAGCGGGCGTTTCTGGCGGAGCGCACTGCCTGCGCCATCGGACGGCCGCTGGCCGAGAGGCACAACCTGAAACTCGGCGACCGCATCACGCTGAAGGGCGACATCTTTCCTGTCGACCTGGAGTTGACGGTCCGGGCCATCTGGGAAGCGGCGCAAGACGACGAGGTGCTGTATTTCCATTGGAAATACCTGGAGGAAGGGCTCCCCAACAGGCGGCAGGGGATGGTCGGGACCTTTACCATTCTAGCGGCCAGTCCCGACGCCGTCGGTGGAATTGCGGCAGCGGTCGACGAAACCTTCCGGAATGCGCCGTTCCAGACCCGGACGGAGACGGAGCAGGCTTTCGCGCTGAGCTTTCTGGCTTTCCTCGGCAACGTGAAGGCCTTCCTGCTGAGCATCTTCGCGGCGGTCACGTTCACCATCCTGCTGGTAAGCGCCAACACCATGGCAATGTCGGTCCGCGAGCGAATCCGGGAAGTGGGCGTGATGAAGACGCTGGGGTTCAAGCCTGGCGGCATCATGGGAATTATCCTCGGCGAGGCTACGGTCATTTCGCTCGCCGGCGGCGTGCTCGGGTGCCTGCTGGCCTCGGGACTAGTCAGCGCCATCAGGAACGGGCCGGCGGCACTCGCGATGTTAAGGAACCTGGCCGTCGGCCCGCCGGTGGTGGCTGTATCGCTGTCAATCGCAGTGTTCGTGGGGCTGGTGAGCGCAGCAGTCCCGGCCTGGAGCGCATCCAGAACGTCGATCGTGGACGC
>JAEHDI010000952.1 GCA_016880505.1 Bryobacterales bacterium
ATCTAGAATTCGCCATCCCTTTCATGCCGGAGCAGAAAGATCAAATGCGTGGGAACAGCGGGGTGTACCTGCACGGCAAGTATGAAATCCAGATTCTCGATTCCTACCACAACCCGACGTATGCGGTTGGCGCTTGCGGCGCGATTTATGGCCAGTCGCCGCCGCTGGTAAACGCGAGCCGGCCACCGGAGCAGTGGCAGTCTTACGACATCATCTTCCATGCGGCGAAGTGTGATGCCGCTGGAAAGCCGACGGCTCCGGCCACCGTCACCGTTCTTCACAACGGTGTGCTGGTGCAGGACCACGTGAAGGTCGAGAAGAGTACAGGCTGCGGCGAGGAAGGGCCGCTGATGCTACAGGATCACAGCGGATTTCCCGGCGCGCCGCAGACGTCGATGAAGTTCCGAGATATCTGGATACGGCGTTTGGAGGAGTGAAGGCACAGGCCGGAGCCCGTGCCTCGTGTGAGTTACTCGCGGGGGATCTTGACTTTCGTCGTTTTGCCAGCCACAACCTCAACGGTCTGGTTGATCTCGCCGTACATGGGTGACGAGCAGCGAAGCTCGTATTTGCCCGGAGGCAGCAACAATCCCGTACCGACGTGGTTCATCTCCTCGAGATGCCCCACGAAACGGCCATTCAGGTAGACTGCGGAGGTGTCCCCGACAACCATCGACATGAACGTCTCCGGCTTGCCGCGCCCGAATTTCAGAGTCCCGAAGGGTCCCTTCGGTTCGGGCAGCTTTGTGAGCTCGTACTTGAGGTCGGTAACCTCACCGGCCTTGACGGTCACTGTGGTCTTGAAATCCTCGTAGCGGGGATCCTGAAGAACGACTTCGTGGGTTCCTTCTTCGACCTGATACTTCACCGCGAAGGTGTAGCGGACGGCCGGTCCAAGATACTTGCCGTCTACGAACAGGCCGGCGTCGCCGGGCTTACCGTGAGCCTTCAGCGTGCCGGTGGCCGCCGTGGCTGGCAGGACCAAGGCCAGACAAAAAACTGCCAGAATGATCTGCTTCATGTATTTTGTTTTCCTCCACATCTGACGTTTTGGATTACAGCGGATCGCCACTACCTTTATTATGATGCCATTAGACGCACACCGGTTGCAGCAACGTGGTCCTGCGCCGACCGTCAGAATTTCCGCCGGATGCTACTGCAGGTTCTCGATCAGGCCATAGATAGGCCGCAGCGTTGGATAGAGCGTCCGGTAGACCTCGTGACCGCGACGGTAGAGCTGAGACTCGTGCGGTCTCGGTAGCACTGAGTCGACCTCCCGAATGACCGCCCGGCAGGCTTCGGGCACCGAGCCGTAAGCGCCTGTACCTGTCATCGCGAGGATCGCGGCGCCATAGGCCGAGCCTTCCTGTGAGGCTAGCGTCACCACCCGTTTACCGAAGGTGTCAGCCAACAACTGCCGCCAGAACGGGCTTCGTGCGCCGCCGCCCGAAGCGCGGACGGACTCCACGGCTACGCCCAACTGCTCGATGACGTCGAGGCAGTCCTTCTGGCTGTAAGAGACTCCTTCGAGCAGCGAGCGAATCAGGTCGGCGCGGGAGTGTTTCGCGGTGATGCCGACCCAGCCACCACGGGCGGTGGAATCTAGGTGGGGCGTGCGTTCGCCCATCATGTACGGCAGCCAAAACAGTCCTTGGGAACCGGCAGGCGCCCCGGCGGCTTCGGCGGTGATCGCGTCGTACTCGGCGCCCGGTGTGAACTGGTTGCGGAACCACTGGAGGCTCAGGCCCGCACCCTGTGTGACGCCCATGACGTGCCAGGCGCCCTTGACGGCATGGCAGAAGGTGTGGACGCGGCCCTGTGGGTCGTAGGTGGCCTTCTCCATGTGCGCGAAGACGACGCCGGAGGTGCCGAGCGTGCAAGAGACGATGCCTGGTTCGACGATGCCGTTGCCGACGGCGCTCGACGCCTGGTCGCCGCCGCCACCCGCCACCGGCGTACCCTCAATCAGGCCGGTAAGGGCTGCCGCCTCGGCCGTGACCTGTCCGGTGATGTCGCTCGATTCGTAAACCTTCGGCAGGATCGCGCGGTCGACGCCGAGCCGGTCGGCCATCTGGTTCGACCAACGGCGCATGACGACGTCGAACAGAGCGGTACCGGACGCATCGGACACCTCCGTGGCGTACTCGCCTGTGAGCTGGAAGCGGACGTAATCCTTCGGCAGGAGCATCTTCCGGACGCGAGCAAAAGCTGCCGGTTCGTTGTCGCGCACCCACAACAGCTTAGGCAGAGTGAAGCCGGTCAGCACCGGGTTGGCGGTAAATGCTACGACGTTACTCTTGCCGATGCGCTGATTGATGAAGTCCACCTGCGCCTGGCTGCGCTGGTCGCACCAGATGAGGGCCGGACGGATGACGGCGCTATTCTCGTCGAGCAGCACCAGGCCGTGCATCTGGCCGGACAATCCCACGCCCTTGATGTTCCTGCCTGAGACCTTGGCCTCAGCCATCACGCCTTGGATCGCTTTCCGGGCGGCGTCCCACCAGTCTTCCGGGCGCTGCTCCGCCCAGAGCGGTTTCTCCATGCGCATGTCTTCGTGCGGCGCGGTGAACCCGGCCTTCACCCTGCCCTTCTCGTCCACCAGGAGCGCGCGGCTTCCGCCGGTACCGATGTCAATGCCCAACCAGTACATAGATGAAGTCCTCATGATTTGTTACTTGTGAGCTTGATCCTTCGCCTGCAACGGGAGGTAGGCCGCTCCGAACAGTCCCGCTTCGTTGCCGAGGATAGCCTTGTCGATCCGGGTCCGGGTTTTCTTATATGTAAAGGAACGCGTCTCCAGCTCGCGAAACATCGTGGGCGCAAAGTAGTCCCATGCCGGCAAGACCCCTCCGCTCAGCAGATACAGAGGAAAGTTAAAGATATTGACGAGGTTTGCCAAAGCGATTCCGAGGGCGCTTCCCATGCTCTCGAACACCCGCTTCGCGCTCTCATTCCCCTTTAGCGCAAGCCGGTAGACTCCCTCGGACGTGATCTGGTCGCCGAGGCCGAGCATCCGGGCGGTGGCGACGACGGCCGTGGCCGAGGCGTGTTTTTCGAGGCAGCCACGGTTCCCGCAACCGCATGGGTTGCCTGCCGGATTCACAGTGATGTGGCCGACTTCCCCGGCCATACCCACGAAGCCGTGGAGCACCTTTCCTCCCGATATGACACCTCCGCCAATGCCGGTCCCCAGGGTCAGCAAGACCAGGTCATTCACACCCCTTCCGGCTCCCATCCACTTCTCGCCGAGGGCAGCGGCGTTGGCGTCGTTTTCGAGAATGACCGGAGCGTTCAGCCGGCTCTCGATTTCGTCCCTGACCGGGAAGTCCTCGAAGCCGGGAAGGTTCGGGGATCCGACGACGAGTCCCTTTTCGATGACAATGAACCCAGGGACCCCGATGCCGGCGCCGACCAAACCGTCCGCGCCGAGCCGGTCGCGGAGCTTAACGATGGAGGCGACGATGTCGTCAATAACGGCCTCGCGGCCGGCCGAGAGCTTTGTTCCGCCAGAGGTTTTCCGGAGCACATTGCCGTCCCGGTCAATGGCTGCGGCGCGCAGATTGGTGCCGCCGAGGTCCACTCCAATCGAAAATTCGGCCATGAGATGGCATCATAACAGATACGCCGGTACGGATTAGCGGCGGGCACTTCTGGAGGTTCCATGGGCACGGTGCATGTGGTTTTTGGCGCGGCGGGTGGTCTCGGGGCCGCCATTGTTCGAAAGCTGACCGCGGGCGGTGAACCGGTTCGCGCCGTGGTGAGGGATGCAGGAAAAGCGAAGCGGTTATTTGCCGAGCCGGTGGAGGTTGTGGCCGCGGACGCACGGGACGCCCTGAGCACCCGGCTTGCCTGCCGGGGCGCCTCCGTGGTCTACCACTGCGTCAACGCGCCGTACAACCTCTGGCGGGAGGTGCTGCCGACGGTCACGGACAACATTCTGGAAGGGGCGCGGTACGAGGAGGCCCGGCTGGTGTTCTCCGGGAACGTTTACGGGTACGGCTACTTCGACAAACTTCCGGTAACCGAGAATCATCCGCGGGCGGCGCTCACTCGCAAAGGCAGTCTTCGCAATGAATTGGAAGACAAACTGCTTGAGGCGCACCAGGCGGGCGACGTACAAGTTGTGATCCCGCGAATGCCGGACTTCTATGGCCCCAACGTGACCAACAAGCTGTACGGGGGCTTGTTCGAGGCTGCGCTTGCGGGCAAGCGCGCCATGTGGCTCGGAAATGCAGAGCTGCCGCACGACCTGGTGTTTATCGACGACGCGGCCGCTGCCTGTGTCTTGCTGGCGGCAACCGGAAGCGCATACGGGCAGGCGTGGCACATCACCAGCACGGAAACCCTGACCGGCCGCGAGTTCCTGCGCCTGATTTACCGGACGGCGGGTGCGTCTTTGAGGGTGTTCGTGGTTGACCGGTTCCTGCTCCGGCTCGGCGGGCTGTTCGACCCGGTGGCTCGGGAGCTCATCGAAATCCTGTATCTGTTCGAGCAACCCCAAGTGCTGGACGGGACGAAGTTCCAGCAAGCCTTCCCGGAGTTCCGGTACACGCCGCACGTGGAGGCGGTGCGGAGGACGCTGGAGTGGTTCCGGGGGCGGACGACCGCCGCTCACTGACGTTCGCGGTCCTTCACCGCGCTAGGGTTTCGGCGGCTGCTCGGTGGTCTTCTCCGCTGGCAGCGGCTCGGGCGTCTCAAAGGTGACGGTCGCCTCGGCGGCGAACTTGCGGTAGAGGCGGAATTCGACTTCGTTCTTGACGAGGAACTTGTTCTCGCGCATGCGCACGACCGCTTTCAGGGGCAGCATGTGCTGCTGGCCCGCGATCTCGGTGTAATCGTAGTCGAGCACGTCGGAGACCTGCTGGATCGGGAAGTCCGCCGGGATGTCCTCGGCTTCGAGGGTGATCCGCATGACCATTTCGGTGTCGCGATCGACGTAGATCAGCCCCTGGTAGGCGGGGGTGATGTCAAGGCGACGCTCGTAGTCGATCCGCCATTTCGACTTTGGCTTCGAGACGCGGTACGAAAATACATGAGCCCGTTTGCCGCGAAGCGTGGCCCACCGCTCCCAACGGAACCGCGCCTCTGTCTCCCGCTCGAAGATCTCGCGCATCATGCTGCCGAACTCGCCGGTCGACGTGGCGCCGCCAATGGACTCGTACGGACGGTCGGTCGTCACACCGTTGATGAGGATGACCTTGTAGTCCTCTTTTTGCTCGAAGTAGGTGAGCCGGGCGGTGATCACGTCGGCGCGCTGCCAGAACTCGAGGCCGGTGGGGTCGATGTAACGTCGCGTCACTTGGGTGCAGATGAAATCCGGAAGTTGTTTGATGTACCCGAGCGCGTACTCGCGGACTTTATCCATGATGTGCCGTTGCTCATCGAGACGCGGCGGAGGAATGGACGGCTTCTCCGGCTCGGGTGGCTTGCGCTCGGGCGCCGGCAAGGCCTTGGACGCACGCTGGAGCTCGCGGAGCGCTTCGATCGTTTTCGGGCCGGCTCCGGCCGCCTGCAACTCGACGATCTCCCGCTCGTCGAGGCTCTGGGTGAGCTTGACCGCGCGGAGGTACTCGGCGACGTCCTTGTCCTTGTGCTTCAGTTCGATGGACGAACGAACGAAAGAGAGAAGTTGGTCGACGGTCAGCCGGGCTTGCGCCCAAACCCCAAGCGTTGCCGCAACCAGCAACAGCGCCTTGGCCGCGTTCATACTTCTATTCTCCACCGAAGAAGGGGAAGCGGCGCCTCTTGGGCTTCTTGCCGGCGGCCTTGATCTCCTTGTCGATGGCGGCGAGCGCGACCGGGGCCATCAGCCGGTAGCCTTTGCCATTTGGGTGCAAGCCGTCATCGGCGGAATCCTCCTTGAGCAGCCCAGAGGTATCCGCGAGCTGGCTGAAGTAGTCGACATAAGCGTAGCCACGTTGATGGCAGAATCCCTCGATCCACGCGTTGAGCTGCCGGATGGTGGCTGGCGGGCGGCGCTTGGTCTGCTCGTAGCGCGGGTCGTCGCCTTTATGGTAATCGCTGACCGGAAGCAGCGAAGCGAACAGCGGGCGGATGCCGGCGGCCTCGGCGAGGTCGGCGATCATCGTGAGATTATTCTGGATCGTCTTGACCTCGACGCCTCGCGCGATGTCGTTGGTACCGGCCAGCACGAGCAGGTAGGAAGGCTTGAGGTCGATAACATCAGCTCTCATCCGGCCGAGCATCTCGCCGGTGATCTGCCCGCTGATGCCCCGGTTGACGAAGTCGCGGTCCGGGAAGTACTCGTTGAGACGCCACCCGTCGGTGATCGAATCGCCCATGAACACCACCCTCGGCATGTCGGGTTTCGGTGCCGGCAGCTTACCGTTTGCGGCGGCGTAGCGCCCGAGGTTGTCGCGGTCGGGGTTCCGCAGTTGCGACTCCTTGAGTTCGAGCAACGCCCGGAAGTGTGACTCGGCGCGGTCGGCGGTATCGCGCAGTTCCGCGAACTGGCGGCGAGCCTCGTCGGGGAACGGGAACGGCTTCGGGATCGAATCGGAGAGCGCCAGGTATGCGCGAAGGTTGGCGAGAAACGTGTAGGTGACGCCGGCGTTCTGCGCGCCGGTGGCTTTCAGCGTCACCACCGCCTGGCGTACGTTCTCAGATACAGGCGCGCCCGCGCGGGCGAGCTCGGGAACGGCAACCCTGGTGGAATCGAGCAACTGCACGGCACGGTCGAACAGTTTGAGGGCGTCGGGGTTCGACAGCAGTGCGTTCTGCTGGGTCCACGACGCCGGAGCGGACAGCAGAAGCGCAATCCAAATGGTGAACAAGCGAAATCTCATCGGGTCTCCAAAACCCGAGTTTGACAGATGCGAAAAAGCGGGCGCAAGAGCGGACCAGCGCGGCACCTTCACGCGCGATCAAAAATCGATCGATGCGAGAACTTCGGAAGGGCGCTTATCGAAGGCACGGCAGAGCGCCAGGAAGCTTTCGATGCTCGGCAGATGCGCACCACGTTCGATGGAGCTGATTTGCGAGACGCTCAGGCGCGTGGACGCAGAGAGGTCCTTCAAGGACCAGTCCCGCTCCACACGGAGCATTTTGATGCGGTGGCCGAGACGGCCTCGCAGGCGGTCCTGGGGGGACCGGCCGAGACCGAAAGTATCGGCGGCATTCCGCAGCACCTGCCGCATCTGCGCCAGCGAGAACGGCTTGGTGATGTAATCAAAGACCTTGAGCTTGAAGCTGGCCCGCATGTTCTCGAGCGACGGATAGCCGGTGACGACGATCACACAGACGCCCGGATGACGCGCGCTAAACTCCTCGATGACGTTCTCGCCGCGGAACTCACCCATCTTCATGTCGATCAGCACGACATCGGGCGTGCGCTGGTCGCAGGCCGCAGCCAAGTCGTCGGGGTGGGAGAAGCTTCGGACGGAGTACTGCCCCTCGGTCTTGAGGAAGTCTTCGATATATTGAAGGAAATCCAAGTCGTCGTCGAGAACGGCGACCTCGATCGGCCAGTTGGAAACGGCCGTTTTCGTCTCGTTGTCGGCTATCGGTGTCATGCGAGTACCTCGCTTGGAGTTGCGGGGAGCCGCACGTCGATGCGGGCTCCGCCGTTCGGGCGGTTAGAAGCCTCGATCGTCCCCCCATGCAGGTAGACGATCCCCTCGGCCACGGTCAGGCCGAGACCAGTGCCACGCGCGTCGAGCCGGCTGGTGACGAATGCCTCGAAGATCTCGGGCAGGACACCATCCGGGATCCCTATACCGTCATCCTCGACGCTGACGGTAATCCAGTCCCTGCCCTCGACGGTGGAACGCATCGAGCAGACGGTGATGCTCCCGGAATCAGCTACGGCGTACAAAGAGTTGCGAAGGAGGTTAACGAAGACCTGGATGAGCCGGTCCATGCTGCCGTGGACGACGTCTCCATCTCCAAGGCGGTTCTCGAACTTCACCCTGGCGGCTCTCTCGTCAAGGGCGACCAGGGACCAGGCTTCCTCGACGGCGGGCCGCAGCGACACCGCGTTCATCTCCTGGCGAGGCGCCCTGGCGAAGTCGAGCAGGCTCTCGCTGACGCTACGCAGCCGGCGGGTCACCCGCATTAGGCGTTGCAGCCGCTCGCCCGTGGGGCCGTCCGGCGTGGATTCGAATAGCTGCTCGATGGAGCCCTGGAGCACCGCGAGGGGGGTGTTCAGCTCATGCGCGATTCCCGCGCTCAGCACGCCGAGGCTGGCCAGGCGGTCCTGGTCCTCGAGCTTGCGCTTGGCCGTCTCGAGAAGCTGGTTCTTACGGCGAAGATCGTTGGCCAAGTGCTCCACCCGAGCCAGCATTCTGGCGAGAACGTCCTCGTGCTTGCGCAGCTCGGCGACGGTGGCGTTCCGCGAACGGACGATGATGCCGATCTCATCACCGGGGATCCGTTCCTCGTCAACCAACTCAGCTTCGCGGTCGCCGCGGCGGGTAGCCTCGTCGGCTTCGAGGATAAGTTGCAGCGGCCCGTAAACGTAACGGGGCATGATCAGGACCTCCAGCGTAATCACGGCCACGATATAGACGACGCCCAGCGCAACCCAGCCTTCCAGAGTCGGGTGCAAGAAACGAACGACCGCGATCGCAAGTAACGCAAAGAATGCGTTATGGATGACGATCAGCTTCTGCCGGACTCGTAAGCTGCCGAAAAGTGTCCCCAGACCTTTCAACGGCTCTCCTGGATCGACCGTGGGTGCTATCTGGCGGCCTCGAATCGCCCTCGCCGCCTGAATTTCCCAGTACAGACTTACTGCTTCGTGCTTTGTAGCATACCACTATTTCCGGTTTAAGAACAGCAATTACAGCGTCCGGCGTAATGAGTCTCAGGAAATGCACCTTTTCTGCCAGGATGTCTTGCGTCGCAGGCCATCGTTTTCCATGGCTTACGAGAGCGGCAGACGACAAAAGACGATCGTCTATCCCATAAGAAATCCAGCTTTTCTGCCAGGTTGTCTTGTGGCGCAGGGTCTCCGGCGCAATACTGGCGACTGTTACTGTGCGAGGGCGGTCCGCGGCCGGCCGTTTTCAACGACGCGAACGGCCAGCCTGCCATCGCCGGAGAGGTCGCCGGCCTGGATCTTACCCCGGAAACCGTCGCCCCACCAGGCAGCGACCTCAGTATCGCCGACTCGGAAGCCCGTGCCAGCGGCGAGAGGCTCGATCTTGGGTTCAGGCTGGGAGGCGCGGTAGGGGACCATGATTGCCATGAACTTGACCTCGGCGGCGGGCTTTCCGGTAGTGGCGTTCAGGCGCCACTGGTCGGCGAAGCTCTCCTTGCCGAGGATATAGGCGGTGTTGGCCGCGAACTCGGGCTTGATCGGGAAGCTGGTGTGCTGGGAGATGCGGTAAGGCACGGTCGCGATCAGGCGGACCGCCAGCCGGGCATCTCCGTCGCGCAGCAGGATCGATCCGGCGCCGGTCTCCATTTTGTTCAGCGCGTGGAGCAGCCAGTCAAAGGTCGTAGGTGAAGCCGTTTTCAGGTAGTCGTGAACAACAAGCACGGGCCGGGTTTTCGACTCAACGAAGGCCAGCGTGCGCTCGAAGGTTTCGACCGCCGGCTCCATGGGCGGGACGGGTGCCTTGAGGTTCTTGGTCCACTGCTCGAGAACAGACGGCGGCTGAGGGATGTTGTAGGCGGATCCGGCCTCGCCTCGCACGAACGTGATGGGACCCTGCTCGTCGAACTGTTCAATCTCCCCGGACGCTTTCCACTCGAACGCCGGCTGCCCGCGCCCATTCACAAGGATCCCGTTGTGCGCGAGCGTCTGCCGGGTATAGAGCACGTGATGGGGTGTGCCGAAGGAGGGGTAGTAGCCGGAATCGATCGCCAGCGCACGGCGGTACGCATTGATTTGGAACGTGTTCTGGTCCGAGTGGCTATGGCTGTATGAGCCGAAGCGGCCGGAACGGAAGAGGACCCAGACGTCGTTCTCCGGGTCGCCAAGGGCGGAGTGCATTGCCACCCATCCGATGTCGGCCGAGAGCCGCACGCCGTCGAGGCCCGCAGGCGCTTTCGGCTCGACACGGTGGGCACGGCCTGCCGCGAGGGTGGCATAAACATCCTCGGTAAACCACTCGCGCCATTTCGTTTCGTTCTTCTCGCCCATCTCGGCGACCTTCTGCGAGTACCACTTCAGAACTGGGTCGCCGAGCATGTCGGCGAGGGTACCGGCCAGCAGCCCGCCAGACTCGTTGGGCGGATGGTAGCCACCGTCCGCAAAAGCGCCGCGTGGCGAGTACGGTGGCTGGAAGTACATCGCGAAGTAGCCAGTGTTGCGGAAGAAGGGTTTTTGAAAGAGATCGACGCCCGTGGATTCCCGAAACGCTTCCGCGAAATTCGCATGGCAGTAAATGTAGAAGGACCAATAGCTTAGACCCTGCGACCATCCGCCGTCGTCACCGCCCCAACTGGGATACGAGGTGAGATAGGCGCGGACCACGTAGTCGAGCCATCTCTCCGCCTCGGGGATGTCTCCGAGGAACGCGAGGCCCGCGGTACCCAGAAACGCGATGGCGCGGCCCGAGTGGTTGTTGTACGGGTGCGACAGGAAGTCCTGCTTTTCGAGAATCCGCAGAACCTGGTTGCCGCGCTCGGTCATTGAGTCGAGGAACTTCGCACGCTCCTCGGGTGTAAGTTTGTCTCCAGCCCAGTCCCAGGCGAGGGACATTCGCTCGAGCATCGGCATGGAGGCTTCGTCGTTGCCGACGTCACCGGCCGGCAGCTTCAGCCCGTGGCTGGTGATGCCCTTCGGGTCCCAGCCCGCCAGCGTCATCATCCAGCGTCGAGCGCCCTCGAGGTACCGCTCGTCGCCGGTGATCTTGTACATGAGCGCGGTCCGGGCCGCGTGCGCGCTGCCCACTGTGCCGGGCGTGCACGTACGGAGCCACTCTTCGCTGGAAGAAACGCCGGGCCGGTAGGGCTCGGGCTCCGGGTAGGATTTTTCTTCGAGTGCGGCGTCCGCGGCAGATCGCAACTGC
>JAEHDI010000953.1 GCA_016880505.1 Bryobacterales bacterium
CGGGCGAAGGGGTGCGGATTCCGGCGTAAGCGACCGCTCCTAACAACGCCATTTACTTAGCTGCCGGCGCCGCCGGCCCGCTGAGCCGCAGAAACGCCGCCGCCGCCCGATAGCGCACGCGCCGGTTTGTGTCCTCGAACAGCGGAACGAGACGGAAGCGCCACGACCGCTCGTTGCGCGATGCCGCGATCTGTGTGGCGGCGGCGCGCATCGACCAGTCCGAATCGTTGAACGCCTGCTCAATCTGGTTGCGAACTTCGGGTGACCGGTCCGACGACAACACAATAAGCGCCGTCGCGCGGGCCGAAAAATCCGGGTCGCCCACCAGCGAGCCCATCGCCGAGAAGCCCTCTCCGAGTCCGGGCACCGGGACAAACCCTACGCCCTGTTGGGCCACGAACAGCATCGCCGATTTCGGCCTGCTCATGTGCCTGGCTGCGTCGCGCAGCTTGGCGCGCACAAAGCCGGTCTTCCCACGCGCTTCTTTTTGGACGATCTCAATGAGCAGTTGCTTGCCTGCCGGTTGATTGAGCTTGAACAGCGTCCGTGCGGCGGCGAACGCCACCTCCGGCACTTCGTCTTCGAGTGCGTCGTGCGCGGGTTTGGCCAGCCGGGGATCACGAAGGTCACCGATGCTTACCAGCGCCGCCTCCCGAACGAGGTGGTCCTTATCGGCAGCGAGTTTCTCGAGAAGGTTGGTGGTAGAATCGCGCCGCGACGGCAGGCCGAGCGCAACCGAGACTTCGCGCCGCACGTCGGGGTCGGAATCGGCGGCGCCTTGCTCCAGAACCGTTCGGGCGCGCCGCACGGGTGTCGAGTTCTGGGTTTGTGGCGCGGCCGGAAGGAGCAGAAACACAAGAAGGAGCACAGGTTTCAAGCGACGTCCCTCCATACAAGACATGCTACAGGAAGCGTCGCAGGAACCGGTGTACGAAAGCATATTGGCGCCATTCGCCACTCACGATGGCGCCTGCCATAATGGATGCATACGAAACGTAAGTACAAACTCTGGGTAATCGCCGCCGGCCTTGTCCTTTTGATTTTGGGCGCCGCAGGACTCATCACCGCGCGTATTCTGTCCCGCCGCTTCGAGCCCTATATCCGCGAGCAGGCCGTCGAGTACTTGAAAAAACGGTTCGCGAGCGAGGTGGAACTCCGCGCGTTGCATGTGCGCCTGCCACGGACGTCGCCGCTGCGCCTGCTGATGACGCGCGGCCGGGGCGTCATTACGCACGTGGACGGCGAGGGGCTGACCATGCGCCTTCGGGGCCGGCCCGAGCTACCGCCGATATTCGCGATCCGGAAGTTCGCTTTCGAAATCGATCCCGGTAAGCTCTTCGAGGCGACGCGTACGGTGCGGCTAGTTGTGCTCGACGGCATGCAAATCAATGTGCCGCCGCGCGGCGAGCGGCCGGCGAAAAGGTCTGCGGCCGCCCCGGAATCGAAGGACGCCAGTCCGGCGCCGGGCGGAGGCCCGCCCTCTGTGCTCATCGAAAAAGTCGTGGTCAACGACGCCGTGCTGGTGACCCTGCCGAGGGATCCGAAGAAAGTTCCGCTGCGGTTCGACATTCACCGGCTGGAACTCGATTCCGCCGGCCCTGGGGTCCCCATGAACTACGACGCGCGGCTGACAAATCCGAAGCCGCCCGGCGAGATCGTGAGCAAAGGAACCTTCGGCCCCTGGGCGGCGGACGAACCGGGCGACTCGCCGCTGGCCGGCGAGTACGTTTTCGAGAAGGCCGACCTGGGCGTGTTCGCCGGGATCGCCGGCATTCTCAATTCCACGGGCAGCTTCCAAGGCACGCTCGCTGCGATCGAAGTGAAGGGTGAAGCCAGAGTCCCGGATTTTCGGCTGAAGACGCCCAATAACCCGGTACCGCTTGTCACGAAGTTCGAGGTGCTGGTGGACGGCACCAATGGGGACACGGTTTTGAAGCCGGTTCACGTCACTCTGGGCTCCACGCGCTTCACCACCAGCGGCGCGGTGATCAAACACGAGGGGGAACAGCGCCGCACCATTTCACTGAACGTTTCGATGCCCGACGGAGCCATTCGCGACCTGCTTCGCCTTGCCGCCAAGGGTCCGCCGTTCATGGAAGGCCGCGTGCAACTCGAGACCAGGATCGATATTCCGCCGCTGTCGGGCAAGGTGCGCGAGAAGCTCCTTCTCGATGGGCGGTTCGAACTCCTGGAAGGCAAGTTCCTGCGCTCCACGATCCAGGACCAGATAGACAGCCTCAGCCGCCGCGGCCAGGGCGCGCCGACGAGCACCGAGATCGACGAAGTAGCTTCCTATATGAGCGGCGAATTTCGGCTGGAGAACGAAGCGCTGTCATTCCGCTCGCTCACATTCGGCGTGCCGGGCGCCCACGTACACCTTGCGGGCGGCTACAACCTGGCAAACGATGCGCTTGATCTGCATGGGAACCTGCGGCTGCAGTCCAAGGTCTCAGGCACGGTGACCGGATGGAAGCGATGGGCTCTGAAGCCGGTGGATCCGTTCTTTGCGAAGCGCGGTGCGGGGACGTTTTTGAATATTAAGGTGGACGGAACGTCGCAGCACCCGAAGTTCGGCCTCGACCGCGACGGGGGGCGAAAGTAGATGCGGTCGCGGCTCGGAAACTGCATTCGGACGCAGGACTAAGATTCGGAACCGAGCTACTTTGGACTCTCTAGGGGTCCCCGACCGCGAGCGGCGAGCCGGTTCTGGAATCAAGGGGTCCAGGGTGGTTCAGCGAGGCCCACGTGGCCGACCAACCGTCCGCAATCGCCTCGACCACGTCACAACGTTGCGGCGGGGACGCCAGGAGCGGGCGCGACTTGCTCATCTGTTATGCTCTTCCGTGTGGCTCCAAGGGACTGCTCATCAGAAGGGGTTCCACGCCTCTCCGACAGATCTGGGGTGGCGAAATCGGAAATGTCGGATAATTTTGCCTAAAGGGCGGCGATTATGCAGCAGCGTACGACCAGAGTCAATCCTTCGGAAGAGACCATCAAGATTGGTCCGCTAGGGATCCGGTTCCTGCTCACGGGTGATGATTCCAACGGCAGCGTGTCCGTGTTCGAGGTTGTCGTCCCCGTCGGGCAGAAGCTGGCGGCGCCGGCTCACAAGAATGACGCCTACGAGGAGATCCTCTACGGTATCGAGGGCGTCCTTACCTGGACGGTTGACGGCACGCCAGTTGAGGTTGGTCCCGGGCAAGCGCTGTGCATCCCCCGAGGCGCAGTGCACCGCTTCGATAACCTCGGCACCGAGGATGTGAAACAACTCGCCGTCATAACCCCTGCGATAATGGGCCCGGCGTACTTCCGCGAAGCTGCCGAAGTAATCAATGCCGCCGCCGGCGGCCCACCCGACCGCGCGAAGATGGCGGATGTCTTCCGGCGTCATGGCATGACGGTGGCCGCGCTCCCGCCTGCTAAGTAACGTGCGGCTGGTACGTGAGAACCGGCGCACGGGTTCGCGGGCCGGCACGCGCACTACTATTTGTCTACCGGCTTGCCTTCCACGTCGAGCAGCAGAACATCGCCGAAGCCCAGCTCTTTCACCGCCGGTTCGATCTTCGAAACGTCGCCCACCAGCAGCAGCGTGGTGCCCGCGGGCGCCGCGTACTTCTTCGCCGCCGCGTTCACCGCTTCCCGCGAGGTCTTGGACAACTCCTCCGTTTCGCGCTGCAATTCCGA
>JAEHDI010000954.1 GCA_016880505.1 Bryobacterales bacterium
CCAAGGGCACAATCAGTAAGCTGGAAATGGCGAGTAATCTCTTCATGTCATAAACCCGGAAACCCGGGACAGTACACGCAAACACCTATTCTATAGATCGTACAACCGAAGTCCGGCCCCACCCGGCCGTGGCCACTGACGAGACCCATTGCCATCCGTCGACACAGGGAACACAAGACGCTTGATAACCGCTGGGGCTTAATGTATGGTGATTATGTACATTATGACGCGCAACCTCTCCGTCGCCGTGGACCTTGATTCGCCGACGCCCGCCTACCGCCAGATCATCGACGGATTGCGCGTGCACTTTGTGGAGGGTAACCTCAGGCCGGGCGACCGCGTGCCTTCTGTTCGTGAGCTGGCATCAGACTTAGGGCTTCATTTCAACACCGTCGCAGAAGCCTATCGCGAACTGGCCGCCGAGGGTTGGCTTAGATTGGACCGTGGACGGCGTGGAGCGCGCGTAGTAGAACGCCTTCGTACAACAGGGACTGGTGGCGATTCGGTGAAGCTTGTACGACGCCTCCGCGGCGTCGTGGCTGAGGCAAGAGCAGGCGGTCTTTCAGTCCGAGACATTCTCAATGTACTGGCCGCTCTCCGTAAGGAACTGGAGTCGGCCTCACCGTAGAGGCAATCGTACGCGTGCCGTCATTGGTGCGGTGGAAAACACGAATGACGGCAGGCGGCAAGCATGTCACTGGTATGGACGTTCGCGGTTCTCATCTTGACAGGCGTCGTCGCTTGGCGGGCTCCGGGCAGCCGTTGGGCCAACGGAAGTCTCGTTATCCAACCAGGGGACGCCGTGCCGGTGAAGGAAGCCGCGCGGAGGTTATTGTCCGAGTACCGGAGGCAAGTGATGCTGGCTGTGGCCGGCGCAGGGGTGGCCGTCCTGAGCTTTCACTGGCGCCTTGGCGACTCGTATTGGAGGCTGATATTCCCGACCTTTGCTCTGATCTGTGGGGCATTGACATGGAGAGTCCAGTTGAGGATGCGTAATATCCGGATTTCTCACGTCCAGCGCCGTGAAGCCTATCTGGTGATCGATCAGCTTGAGGAATTGCCACGCTGGCCATGGTTCGCAGCCATGGCGGCGCTCGTGCTGGCGGCCGTTTACCTGGCCGCGCTTTGGCAGAGCATCCCGGCGTATGTCCCGGTTCATTGGAACTTCGCGGGGGTCGCCAATGGTTGGTCGGAGCGCACAGTTTTCGGCGTCTATCGACCCGTCCTTTTGGGAGCGGCAATCGTTGCCGGGATGTACGGATTACTTCAAGTCTGTCGATGGTCCGTGAGGCGTCAGTGGCAGACGCTGGACGAGGAGGCCCGGGGACAGGAGCTCTTGCGACTGCGAGTGCTCACCTTTGCACCGGCTTGGATCGCCCTGGGGTGTAGCTTGCTCGGTTTGTGGCTCCCCTTTGCCGGTCAGCCGACTCTTACGGTGACTTTGACAGCCGTCACCTTGTATCTAGCAGGCATTGCGGTGATTATCTTTGTGTGCGCTCGGCTAGCCGATTGAGTCGAAGTGTAACCGGTGGCCTCGATACCATTCAAGGCCGGCTATCCGCCGGCCACACATCTCAAAACCCGAAACGCAACAGAAGCCGGAACGTACGGCCGTCGTTTAACGTGTTGGTGATCTGCCCGAAATTCCCCGAGGTCATCTCGAACCCCGGAGGCGCGAACTGCGGTGTGTTGAAGGAGTTGATCGACTCGGCTCGGAACAGAATCTGCTTGTCGCCGCGGATCGGCCACGTCCGCGAAATCGCCGCGTTGACATTGGCGATGCCACCCTTCCGGAACGTATTCCGCCCCAGGTTGCCCCGCTGTTCCTCCGGCCGGATGTAGGCGAACGCCGATCGCGGCAGCAGGGCACGCGACGTGTCCGGGTCCCCGATCGTCCTCCCCAGCACCGCCGGGTCAAGCAGGTTCGGGCGGTCCCCGCCGTTCCCATCCACGTTGCCGAAGCCCGGCGCATCGCTCCCTGAGGCTACCGTGAACGGGGTACCCTTCTTCAGTAGTGTCACCGCCGAGATCGTCCAGCCCCCCATCGCGCCCCGCAGCCTGCGCGGCCACCCTGGGACTTTCGGGAGCTCATAGGCGGCCCGCCACAGGAACGCGTGGGGCTGGTCGAAAGGGCTGGGCCCCTTCATGTCCTCGTGCGTCAGGTTCTCGGTCTGGCTCCGCGACAGACGCGAGTCTTCGTCGTACGCCGTGTTCGTGTAGCTGCTTCCCAGATCGATCGCCTTGCTGAACCAGTAGGCCGCGTCGATCGACAGACCCCGCCACCGCGGCAGCACCAGCGAGACGCGAGCGGCATCAAAGTACCCACGCGAGCCGTTCAAGACCCGGCGGATCTCCGCGAAGTGAGGGTTCTGTCGGCGCAAGTTGATGTTGCCAGTCGTCGGCTCCATGTCGTCCACCAGCCGCGCCCGGTTCTCGTACCACATGATCAGCAGCTTGTGCGAACGGCTCCCCACGTACCCGAGCTGGAGCTTCCAATCGCCCGGCAGCACCGGCTCCCAACTGAAGTTGTATTGGTGCGAATACGGCGTCCGCAGATTGTCGTCGAGAAGATACGTAGTCGGCACGATGTTCGGGTCGCCGCCCGCGTAGTAGGGCGCGAGCGGATCCGTCAGGCTCGGGTGCGGAACCACGATCTTGTAGTTACCGGGTGGGCTGAGCCGCACCTGCTGAAACGTCACCGGGAAGATCTCTCCGAAGTGCAGCCCGTAACCGGACCGCACCACACCCCACCATCGCGGCAGCCGCCACGCCAGCCCGAACTGAGGCGCTAGGTTATTGCAGTCGCAGGGGTAGGGAATCGTGTTCAGACGATTCACCTCGACCGGCGTCGTCACCGGGTTGTAGCGGAGTCCAAGCGTCAGCGTGAGATTCTTCGTCGCCCGCCAGCGGTCGCCTGCATGGAACTGTAGATCCCAGTTCCGGAATCCCCTGTGGACGTCGCCGATCGAGCGCAGATGCTGCGTCGGGATGCCCAGCCGGAAGTTCGTGATGGCGTCCCGCCCGAAGTCCGGAGTGAACGAGAAGAAGCCCCGGTGTACGTCGGTCTCGACACCGTTGAGTTGCCGCCGCAGCGCTCCGAACCCGGCCGTCCAGGTGTGCTCGCCCCGCACCGAGACGGCATCGCCCGCGTAACGAAACAGGTTCTGCACGCGGTCGATCGGAATCGTCGCCAACGGCCCCAGCGTTTGGAGCCCGCTGATCGAAATCATCATCCCCACGGCATTCGGCTCCGGCACAAGCAGCGAGTGAACACGGTCGAACCCGGCCGAAAAGTCCGTGCTGGCCGCCGCGCTCCATCGCCGGCTCCAGGTGGCACGGGCGGTGTGTGCGAGCGTCCGCGTGTCCGGGTTCTGGCCCTTCACAAGCTGGAACGCATCGACGGTCTGCGAAAGAA
>JAEHDI010000955.1 GCA_016880505.1 Bryobacterales bacterium
CAAGCCGACGGCGCCGCTCGCTCTGAGTTCGACCGAGCGTCTCCATAAGAAACCTTTCGCTTGCCTCCCGACTGCTCTCCGGCCAAGCGGACCGGTACAACAGTGGATTTTTCATCAAGCAGAACAGGAATTGACAACTCTGCCGGGGCTGCGATATAGCTCCGGCCATAGAAAAGGTCGTTTAAAAGTCCTAATCCTTCGGAACGGCGCGCATGTTCTGGGGAACCGACATCACGAAGATGCCGTGCTCCTGGCGGCAGTGCGTCACGATGTTCACCGAGGAGCTGCCCTGGTTGCCGGAGCGCGACAAGGAACTCATCATGGGCCAGGCCGTGTGCGCCTGGTGGGGTTGGAGCTCATCGTCAACCGCGGAGGATCGGCCATGACACAAGCACCGCAACTTCGCGCCCTCAGCGCAGCGCTGGGAACCGAGGTCCTCGGGATCGATCTGTCGAAGCCACTCGAGGCAGAGACCCTCGCCTGGATCCACGCGGCCTTTGCCGAGCATCCGGTGCTGGTCTTCCGGGGTCAGGACCTAGGCGCGGCCGAGCTCGCCGCCTTCGGCCGCCGCTTCGGCGTGCCGCGGCCTCACGCGCTGACCAAGTATCGCCACGCCGAGTGTCCCGAAGTGTCCTGGCTGACGAACGTCGAGGAGACGGGGGAGATCGACTGGTACGGCGTCAAGCGCGCCACCGACTGGCACACCGACTCGACGTACGAGGAGGCGCTGCCGCTGCTGGCCATGCTGCACGCGAAGGAGGTGCCCGCTGCGCGGGGCGGCACCATGTTCGCCGACATGCGCGCGGCCTACGACGCCTTGCCCGCGGCGCGGAAGCAGCTGCTGTCCGGCCTCACCGGCCTGCACGGCCGCAGCACTGGCCCCGCCGGCGAGCGCCTGTATGGCGACGACAAGGGGGTGACCGACAAGAAGTATGACGAAGTGCCCTGGCCCGCGATCACGCGGCATCCGGTCACCGGACGGTCGATCCTGTTCGTCAATCCCATGCACACGCATGGCTTCGTCGGCATGGAGCGGCAGGAGGCGTGGCCGCTGATCGAGGAGCTCGCCGCTCACGCGACGCAGGAGCGCTTCGTCTACTATCACCGCTGGCGCGTCGGCGATGTCCTGATGTGGGACGAGCGGGCGACGATGCACCGCGGCGCCGGCGACTACCGGCCGGACGAGCGCCGGATCATGCTGCGCACGATCGTGTACCCGAACTGAACCCGCCTGGGCGGGTGACCTCGTCTCGCGGGAGGGCGGCGATGCGACCGGCGCGTAGCCTATTATGTCGACAGAATCCTGAAGGGAACTAAGCCCTCTGACCTACCGGTCGAACAGCCGACTAAGTTCGAGTTCGTCATCAATCTGAAAACCGCAAAGCAGATCGGACTCACGATCCCGCCCAACGTGCTGGCGAGAGCAGACAAGGTGATCAAGTGATTTTAGATTGTCGATTACCGATTTTCGGATTCAGCGCGAAGCCACAGCGGATGAGTGGACAGCGAATGGGGAGATGTTCTTCTGCTCAGAGCAGTTTGTGTCAGAACAGAGTCAACGAGCGACGGTGGTTCAGTTACAAAAGCAGTTACAACCGAGAATCTTCTGGACGATCAGTTAACCGTAAACCATTAAGAATATTGGTGGAGCCGATCGGGATCGAACCGACGACCTCTTGAATGCCATTCAAGCGCTCTCCCAGCTGAGCTACGGCCCCACGTTTGGCGGGAATGAGTGACGAGTGTAGGGGTAAGAGTAAGAAACAGCATCGAAAAAGTCAAACCTTGCAGAGGTCGAGTGTCAAGTGAGCAAGCACGCCGCGCCAGGGCTCATTACACATTACTTGCCCCTGACCATCTCTTCGGCATGGCGTCGGGTTCTCTCAGTAATCTTGATGCCGCCCAACATGCGCGCCACTTCCTCGATTCGCTCGCCTTCTTTGAGTTTGTCAACCGTCGTTGAGGTCCGGTCTTTGACGACTTCTTTGCGCACGATGTGATGCGAGTCGGCCAATGCCGCAATCTGCGGCAGATGGGTGACACAGAGGATCTGGTGGGAGGCGGCGACCTGTTTGAGTTTTTTCCCGACAATCTCGGCAACGCTGCCACCGATACCGGCATCGACTTCATCGAAGAGCAGGGTCGGACTCCCACCCGCGTTGAGCGCAAGCGATTTGATCGCGAGCATCAAGCGGGAAAGCTCGCCGCCAGAGGCGATTCTAGCGAGAGGTTTGGGCGGCTCGCCGCGGTTCGGCGAAAAGTAAAATTCGACCTGATCACTGCCCAGCGCGCCGAGTTTTTTACCCGCGAGGACAAAGGGAGGCGCGTCCTCGGCGTCCGGCAAATCGAGGAAATGGACCTCGAAGACCGTATCGGGCATCCCCAACTGCTTCGCCTCTTTCTCCATCTCCTTTTTGAATCGTTTCCCTACGCGCTGCCGCTTGACCGACAACGCGCTCGCGGCTTCCCAAGCCGCTTGGCGCGCGACCTCGAAAGACCTCTCCAAGGTCGAAATTTCTTCTTCACTTCTATCGAGAGCCTGAAGCTCTCTAACCGCCTCGGCCTGCATCACGAGGATCTCTTCGATGGTGCCGTTGTATTTCCTTTTCAGGCGGTGAATCTCCGCCAGCCGGTCCTCGACCTGTTCC
>JAEHDI010000956.1 GCA_016880505.1 Bryobacterales bacterium
TCCGCTCGGCCGCAAGGCAGTACGCGCCGAGGGCGGAACCTACGACCCGGCCACCGAGCGCGTTCGGATTGAGAACTTTACCGGCAGAACGAATGTTGGGCTGAGGTTCTAGCGGGCCGTCGGAAGGCGTCGACCGGAAGCTAGAGCCATAATGGGAATTTGGGGTTCCTACACCACACCTGGAGAAAGGTGACACTATGCGGTGTACCGCGTTCGCACTCGTCGTACTGTGGTCGGCGCCGCTGTTAGTTCGAGCTCAGGACAATGCGGAGCTGTTGAGCCGGATTAAAGCGATGGAGGAACGTATCCGCGCGCTGGAGTCCGAAGTTCAAGTTCTGAAGTCCCAGCAGCAGCCAGCACCCTCCCCGCCTCCCGAACCGACGCAGCCGCCGGTCCCCTCCCCGCCTCCCGAACCGGTGCAGGCGTTCCCGCAGGCGGCGGCCGGAGCGTCCAAGGTCTTCAACCCCGACATTGCCGTCATCGGCAACTTCTTTGGCGCCGCCGGGCAGGACGCCGGGCGCGGGGCGCCTGCTCTCGAAATGCATGAGAGCGAGCTGAGTCTACAGGCTGTCGTCGACCCCTACGCGCGGGCAGACTTCTTTCTCAGCTTCGGTGAGCAGGGGGTGAACCTCGAGGAGGGCTATCTCACGTTTACCGCATTGCCCGCGGGGCTTCAGCTTCGGGCGGGCAAGATGCGCGGCGCGTTCGGACGGGTGAATACCTTCCATACTCACGTCCTCCCGTGGGTGGACCGACCTCTGGTCACACAAAACTTGCTGGGCGGAGAGGACGGCCTCAACGACGCGGGGCTGTCGCTGAGCCGCATCCTACCCGCGCCCAAGGGCGTCTTTCTGGAAGCGACGGCCCAGGTTTTTCGCGGCGACTCGGAAGGGATTTTCCAGTCCTGGCACAGAAGTAACCTGTCTGCCATTGGCCATCTGCGCGGTTACCGGGACATCAGCGAGTCCACAAACCTGGATCTGGGCGTTTCCTATGCCCGCGGCCACAGCCCCGAAGGCCCCGGTCTGGTCAACCAGCTTTACGGACTGGATGCCACGTTACGCTGGAAGCCGCTGCGTCGGTCGATTTATCGTTCCATGGTCACGCGCAGCGAGTTTGTGTGGGGGCGGGCACAACTGCCTTCCGAAGTGGCCAGACCGTTCGGTTACTATGTGAGCTCGGATTACCAGTTCGCGCGACGATGGTTCTTCGGAGGCCGTCTCGATCGCTCCGACCGGTTCGCCAATACCAGTCTGCCGGATTTCGGTGGCTCACTGGTACTGACCTTCTGGCCAAGCGAATTCAGCCAGGTTCGCGGGCAACTCCGGCGCACGCGCTATGACGATCGCCAGATCGCCAACGAACTTTTGTTCCAGTTTCAATTCTCCATCGGGGCCCACGGTGCCCATCCGTTTTGAGCCGTAGGATATCATACGAAACGCGCGCGACGGGTTTCACCGTCAACATAAAGAGGGGAGTGCCAATTGATTCACCCGTTCCGACTCCTGTACGTGCTGTTGCTGGCGGGCCTCACGGCTTCCGCCGCGTCTAAACCCAACGTCGTGACCGCCACCGAGGACCTCGCTGCCCTGGCCAGGGAAGTTGGCGGCGATCGAGTCACCGTCGAGGCCATTGCGCGAGGTTACCAGGACCCGCATTTCGTCGAGCCGAAGCCGAGTTTTATCCTCAAGTTGCAAAAGGCCGACCTGCTGGTGGCGGTGGGCCTGCAACTGGAGATTGGCTGGCTGCCGCCGCTGATCAACCAAAGCCGCAACTCTAAGATCCAGCCGGGAGGCTCCGGCTACCTGGACGTCTCTGCATCCTGCAAGATCCTGGATATTCCCACCGGGCCGGTGACCAGGGCCATGGGAGATGTCCATCCTCTGGGCAATCCGCATTATTGGCTTGATCCCGAGAATGGGTCGCGCATCGCCCGAGCGATTGCGGAGAAACTTGCGCAACTGGACGCTTCCAATGCCCCTTACTATAGCCAGCGCCGGGCGGATTTCGAACGCCGGCTCGCAGAGGCTCAGAAGCGCTGGCTGGCTCGCATGGCTCCATACCGAGGGAGCAAGGTGATTACGTATCACCGATCGTGGCCGAATTTCGCGGCCTACTTCGGTCTGGAGGTGGTGGATTATGTCGAGCCGAAGCCGGGTATCCCTCCTACGCCGAGTCACACCCTGGATCTCATCAACACGATGAATCGCGAGAAGATCAAGCTGATCCTCGTCGAACCGTACTTTGATCTGCGCACGCCCAACTCCATCGCGGAAAAGACCGGCAGCCAGGTTGTGGTGCTGATGCCCTCCGTGGGCGGGGTGAAACAGGTGCAGGATTATTTCCAGTTGTTTGACTACGACATCGAACTGTTGGTGAAGGCATTCGAGAAAGCGAAATAGGAAATCCAATGGATGCACTCTCGTTCCTGGCGGCTCCGTTTATCGCGAGCCTGATCCTGACCGGCATTCACGCGTACCTCGGCGTACATGTAGTAGAGCGCGGTGTCATCTTCGTAGACCTTTCTCTAGCCCAGATCGCGGCCCTTGGCACCACCATCGCTGTTTTGGCCGGGATCGAACCACATGGCGACGGCGCCTACGTCGTAAGCTTGGCCTTCACCTTTGTGGGAGCCGCAGTGTTCTCGACAATTCGCGGTCACAAGGCGCGGATTCCCCAGGAAGCGGTGATCGGCATTACTTACGCCGTGGCGTCCGCTGCGGCGATTCTGGCTATGAGCAAGTCCATGGAGCAGACCGAGCATCTGAAGGAGATGCTCGTAGGGAACATCCTGACGGTTAGCTGGCTGGAAGTTGGCAAGACCGCCTTGCTGTACGGGGGAGTCGGGTTGTTCCATTACATTTTTCGCCGCAGGTTCCTTTCGATCACGTTGGATCAGCAGGCGGCGGAGGCGCAGGGAGTGTCGGTCCGCTTGTGGGATTTCCTGTTCTATGCCTCGTTCGGGTTCGTGGTCACTTCGTCCGTGGCCATCGCGGGGGTGTTGCTCGTGTTCTGTTACCTGATTGTGCCGTCGGTGGGCGCCATGCTCTACGCGGAGAGTATCGGTCCGAGGCTGGCGATCGGATGGACCATGGGCACGCTGGTCTCGGCGCTGGGCGTCTACCTGTCCCTCAAACTCGACCTGCCGACGGGAGCCACCATCGTCTGCACCTTCGGAATCGTCCTTGTGCTGATGGCGGCGTTGCGAACGCTTGCGCCACGCAGAAGCCGAGCATAGGATATCTACGCTTTTGACAAACGTCCACTCACGACCCTGCGCTTATGTATTGATCTCCTGTTCGCCCATGAGGCGGCGGTAGGTCCAGTCGAACTCTTCCTTCAGGGAGGGGGGAGGCGAAGTCAGGCGGTCGATGACGGCCTTCGCCCAGCGGACGTATTCGCGTTGGCGCTCGGGAGTCCAGTCGATGGGCGGGTCATTCATAATGCTGCGGAGATTCGAGATCTTGTCCGCGACGCGGATGTACTGCGCGCGGACGGACTTTGTTGGAGCACTCTCGACCTGTAAGTTCTTTCGGGTCTGCTTGGGGAGCGATTTGTCGTCGGTCACTTCAAGGACCAATGCGGCGACGTCCGCACCGAATTCCTCTTCCAGTTGCGAGTAGGTCACTTCGGCGTCTTCGAGGCAGTCGTGCAGGAGCGCTGCCTGGATGAGGTTCGTGTCGCGTTCGGGAAGCGCCTGGGCGACCATGAGCGCCACTTCGAGCGGATGCTGGATGTACGGTTGCGCGCGGGCGCCTCTTCGGCGCTGGTTGGCGTGCTTCTCCGCGGCGAACAGCGCCGCTTTCAGGACATCGCGAAGAGATTCGAGGCCGGTGCGGGGGTCGTGTGGGTTCGAGTCGTCGTCCATACTGCGCTTCGCCCATTGTCACAAGTCCCCCGGCGGCACGGCAACCGGAGCTTGCGTTTGTGTACACTTGCGACTGACCGGAGCGAGGGAGACGAGCATGCGACAAATGACGCGACGAGGCTGGATGAAACTGGCGACGTGCCTGCCGGCGGGAGCGGCGTTTTCCTGTTTCAACCTGCTGGCGCAGCCGAACCGAGGCAAGGTGAAAATCACAGGCATCCGGGCCACGGCCCTAAAGAACATCGCCGGGAATTGCCTGATCCGGATCGACACGGACGCGGGCTTAACAGGCTACGGAGAGGCGGGCTCGACTGGACCGATGGCGCGGGCGCGGATCGAGACGATGAAGGGCCTGCTCGTCGGAAAGGACCCGCTGGCCATCGAGGTCCACTTCCACAACATGACGACGCTGATGCACACATACATGGCGCATATCCCGACCATTAGCGGCATCGACATCGCGCTGTGGGACCTGGCGGGGAAGATCCTCGGCCGTCCGGTGTGCGAGTTACTCGGCGGGCCGTTTCGCGAGGCGATCCCGATGTACTCGCACGGAATCGGGCTGGACATGCTGGAGAAGACGTCCTGTCGCGACTGGGCGCAGAGGATCCGGCAGCAGCCCGAAGGATTTACCGCATACAAGATCGCGATCGACCCTGTGCTGGACGTACCGCCGGCGCGATTCGCGAACACGCTCGATGGGGCGCAGCTCCGGAAGGTAGCGCGGGCTTACGCGAACGTGCGAGAAGCGGTGGGCGACGAGATCGACATCGCGGTGCACTGCCATAACGAGTTCGACACACCGAGCGCCATCGGGGTCGCGAAGGCCGTGGAGCCGGTCAATCCTCTGTTCTATGAAGACGCGCTAAACGTGCCGTTCTCCGAAGGCTGGATGGCGTTGAAGCGTTCAACGCGCATTCCGATCCTGACGGGGGAAAAACTGGAACTGGTGCGCGGTTTTCGCCCCTTCCTGGACGCACAGGCGGCTGACATTGTGCATCCGGATCTGGCGTTTGCCGGAGGTATTACTGGGACAAAGAAGATCGCCGATTATGCGGCTCTAACGCGGACCCCGGTGGCCCTGCACAACGTAGGGTCGCTGGTGCTGTGTTACGCCAACGCGCATTTCGGAGCATCGATCCAGAACTTCTACCGCTCGGAAAGCGCGCTGGGGCGGCCGACCCGGTACGTGGAGAGTATGGCGGCGAGCAATCCCCCCGAGGTGCGCAACGGACAGCTCAAGGTTCCGGAGGGGCCGGGCCTGGGGCTTGACCTGAACGAAGACGTGCTGCGCCAGAACCTCGCGCCGGGCGAGGAATACTGGAGTTAACTGCTCACACCGTTTCGGGCACAACGAATGGCCGGCGGTAGTCGCGTGTAAACATGGCGTTCGCTTCGTCGTCACCGGTGCACCGGTACGCGGCGGCATCGAAGTGGAGCGTGCGGCCGAGGCGGTACGAGATATTCGCGAGGTGGAACAGAGTGGTCGAGATCGCGCCCTCTTCGATCGGCGCGTTGCGATCCTCGGGCCTGCGGCTGCGGACGACGTCGATGAAATTGGCCCAGTTGTTGCCGCCGGCCTTCATGGACGGCCCGGGCGCCTGCTCCTTGCCAAGGAACGTCTCGAATCTTCCGTCTTCTACCACCATGTAGCCTTTGGAGCCGTAAAAGAGATGGCCGGTCGCATTCCCGCCAGGGTTCGGACCGCCGATTCCAGCCTCTTTATTCGTGATCCAGTGCCGGACGTCGAACACAAGCGTCTTCCGCTTGCCGGCGCCGTCGAACTCGAACAGCGCGGCAATGGTGTTCGGGGTCTGCTGGTCGTCGTCGAACATGAAATGCCCGCCGATGGCGGTAATCTTCGATGGGTACGTGACACCAAGACCCCACCTTGTGACGTCGAGATGGTGGATCCCCTGGTTGCCGATCTCGCCGTTGCCGTACTCCCAGTTCCAGTGCCAATTGTAATGGAAGCGGTTCCGGCTGAACGGCCGCACCGGAGCGGGTCCAAGCCAGAGGTTGTAGTCGACACCGGCCGGCGCCGCCTCGTCGGGCGTGCGGCCGATTGTGTCGCGCCACTTGAAACAGACGCCGCGGGCCATGTAGACGTCACCGATCAGGCTTTCGCGCAATTGGCGGACTGCTTCACGCACCGCTTTGTCCGATCGCAGGTTCGTGCCGTGCTGCACGATGCGCTTGTACTTCTGCGCAGCGGCAACGATCTGCCGAGCCTCGAACATATTGTGGGAACACGGCTTCTCGACGTAGACATCCTTGCCGGCCTGGCAGGCCCA
>JAEHDI010000957.1 GCA_016880505.1 Bryobacterales bacterium
CAAGTTTTACGCGAAGAGTTGGCTATCAGATCTCGTCGAGCCCCGTGAAATGGCGGTACGTATTCACGCGCTCCCGCCCTGGTGCGGAGCGGGTGGTTCGGCTGGGTCGCGGCCAACTGGGATGGTTCCAAATTGGGGCCGGACGGGCTACCACCCGCGTCGGCATACCCGTTAGGGACACCCCTCACGGAGAAAGACTTCTTGGACGACCGGACGTGGTTGGCTCTTGGCCATGTCCGCTATGGGTCATTTAGCGGACATTAGAGCGCGGATCCGGGATGCTTCACCCCTAAAAGCGGACGTGCTCAACCCCCAGCATGGATGTCCGCTAAGTGCCAATAACGGACATAAACGCCGTCTAATATGGGGTCTAAGTCGGGGTTATGAAGCATGAGCGCTACCGTGGTGCCAACCCGGAATGGGGATGACCGACGTCAACCCGTCAGCTCCTGCACGAACTCGTCGAAGACCGCCGCGTAGCGCATGGCGTCGGCATCGTCGTGCATCACCGAGATCAGCCACTGCTCATCGAGGCCCGGTGGCAGGAGCACGCCGCGGTTTATGCCGTGGATCCATTGTGCGAACGCCAGGTCGAAGTCGGTACTCTTGTAGTCGCGGTAGTTGCGCACCGGCGTCCGCGACCACGTTATGCACCCTTTTGCCCCGAACCGCACCGTGTGGGCGGGGATGCCGGACCGGTCAATGATCGCTTGGCAGGCGTCGACGAGCCGACCGTTTCGGGCAGTGGCGTCGGCATGTGCGGCGAGCGTACATGCCTCCGATAGAGTCGCCTTGGCGGCCGCCATCACAAGCGGGTTGCCGTTGTAGGTCCCGAGATGCACGACCTTGCCCTGTGCGATCAGGCTCATGAGTTCGACCTTGCCACCAAAGGCTCCGACCGGGAAGCCGCCTCCAATCGACTTGGCTAGAGTGATGAGGTCGGGTGTCACTCCGAGCTCGCAAGTGGCACCGCCGTACCCGGCGGTGATGCCGGTCTTAACCTCGTCAAAGATAAGTAGCGTTCCGTAACGCTCGGTAATATCGCGCACGGCCGCGAGATAACCCGGCTCGGGTAGGCAAATACCGATGTTCTGCATCACCGGCTCGACGATGAAGCAGGCCACGTCGCCGCCCTGTAGGGCCCGTTCGAGCGCGGCAGGATCGTTGAATGGGATCACGGTGACATCGTCGACCACCCGCTTCGTGATCCCCAGCGAGCCCGGGACCGGGTTGGGTTGCTCAGCCGGCCCGGCGAGCTCTAGCGGTGGCTTGTTCGAGATCATCACCTCGTCGTGGTGACCGTGATAACCGCCTTCGACCTTAACGATCCGCTCGCGACCAGTCACGCCGCGGGCGAGCCGGATGGCGTCGTGCGTGGCCTCGGTACCCGAGTTCGTCGGCCGCCACATCGGCAACCCGTAGCGGGCGCCCAGCAACTCGCAGACCTCTGCGTCGAGCTCGCACGGCGTGACGTACAGTGACCCGTGCTCCAACTGCTCGGCCACCGCCCGCCGAACGGCGGGGTTCATGTGGCCGGCAAACAGGGCGCCGAACCCCATGTCGTAGTCGACGTACTCGTTGTCGTCGACATCGATCATTCGGGATCCGGCGGCGTGCTTGACGACGATCGGCCACGGTTCGTAGGCCTGGAAGCTCGAAGGTACGCCCGCCGGCATCACCTTCCTAGCACGCTCGGTCGCAATCTGCGATCGCTTCGTGCGCTCCGAGTACACCGCTTTCTCCCTGGCGGTGATCTCCTTGGCACGGGCAACGAGGTCGTGGTGGATTGGGGACACGGTCATCGCTGTGTTCCGTCAAGAGGCCTCATCAGAGTAGGCGCACCCCGACCCAGGGGCTAGAGGTTCGTGCTTCAAGTACTCCGACGTGCGAGCGCTCCCGCGTGCGTGTCTTCCTATGTGGCCGGCTTGGTGCGATATGTGCAACCGCCCGCCGAAAACAGGCTCAGGTTGTTTCATGAGCCACCCGGCTGTGGTGCATGCCGTAGAAGAAATAGATGACCAGGCCGAACAACAGCCAGACGCCAAGCCGGAGCCACGTGTCGCCTGGCAATCCGAGCATAAGCAGCACCGCTGACAGCGCTCCCGCCGGCGCGACGAAATAGATCGCTGGCGCCCTGAAGGGCCGCTCGATGTCTGGCTGCGAAATGCGCAGGGCAAGCACGCCGAGGCAGACGATGGCGAATGCGAACAGCGTGCCAATGCTCACCAGTTCCCCGACAAGCCCGATCGGCAGCAGCCCCGCCAGAATCGAGACGATGATGCCGACGGTAATGGTACTGACGTAAGGCGTGCGGAAGCGCGGATGAATCTTGGCGCCGAAAGGCGGCAGCAGCCCGTCGCGCGACATCGAATAGAAGATGCGCGGCTGGCCGATCAGCAGCACGAGACTGACCGAGGTTAG
>JAEHDI010000958.1 GCA_016880505.1 Bryobacterales bacterium
AGCGCGGCGCTAGCTTGCGGCCTTGCTCCTCGATCGAGCGGAAGCTCGTCGTGCCGAGCGTGGACCGGCAGATGCTCGAAGAAGGGCCGACGCCGACCCGGTACAAGTTTTAGAAGTCTGCCGAGGAGTTTGGACAGGGACACGGGGGCGAAGTGAATCGCCAACGCTCTGAGTGTCGCGGGTTGGACCGGCATGCCGTGAGTGGTCACTGAGACATGATCGACACCATCTTCTTTTATATGTTTGCCCTGCTCGTGCTTGGCGGTGGAATCCTCACCATCACCCGCCGGAGCGCAGTGCACAGCGCGATTTGGCTGACCGTGTCGCTTCTCGGGGTCGCCGGCCTCTACCTTCTCCAGAAGGCGGAGTTTCTCTTCGCCGTCCAGATCGTGCTGTACATCGGCGGCATCACGTTGCTGTATCTGTTCGTGATCATGCTGGTGAACCTGGATGAAGCCGCCAGGCAGCGCCAGTTCAACAAGCAGTGGTGGCTGGCGGTGGCGTGCGTGCTGGCGGTCGGCGCGGAAGTGTTCTATTTCATTTCCAAGGGCTTAGGGGCGTTCCAGTTGGCCCGGCCCGGTGAGGCCTCGCCGGTGACGGAAGGGAACACCGAACGCCTGGCGGACATGCTGTTTTCGGACTACCTGCTGCCGTTCGAGGTTGCCTCGGTGCTGTTGCTGGTCGCAATTGTCGGTTCCGTCGTGATGGCGAAGAAGAGGATCTGATGTTCCACCCAGTCACAACCGTTCACTACATGGTTCTAAGCGCGGCGCTGCTGATGATCGGAACCGCAGGAGTGCTTGCCCGACGCAACATAGTCATCATTCTGATGTCGATCGAACTCATCCTGAATGCGGTCAACATCAACCTGGTCGCGTTTTCTCATTACTTCCGGAGTGTCAGCGGGCAGATCTTTGCAGTCTTTGTCATCGCGGTGGCGGTGGCGGAGGCGGCGGTGGGGCTTGGCATCCTGATTGCGCTCTTCCGCAACAAGGAGACGGTCAATGCCGACGAGGTTGACCTGCTGAAGTGGTGAGGACTCTGCGATGAGCTTTCTGGACAACATCTGGCTGATCCCGCTCTTCCCGCTCTTCGGCGCGGCGGCGATGCTGCTTCTGGGCAAGCGGCTGGACCCGCAGGCGCCTTCGGACGTAGCAGTGACGCCCGGCCTGGAGCCTTCGCCCGCTCCCGCACACGGGCACCATGGCAGCCATTCTTCGGGCACGAAGGCACTGATCAGCCTGCTGTGCCCTGGCATGGTGCTGGTGTCGCTGGTGTTCTCAATCGGAGCGGTGGTGGAACTCGCCGCCAAGGCGGAGAAGGTCCACGAGGTAATCAAGTACGCCTGGATGGCGGGTCTCCCGTTCCGGATGGCCGACGGAACGATGGCGATGTTCGGCGCCGATTTCGGCTTCCTGCTGGACCCGTTGAGCTCGGTGATGATCCTGGTGGTGACCGGGGTCGGCTTTTTGATTCATGTTTACGCGGTCGGCTACATGGGGCACGAAGGCGGTTACTACCGCTTCTTCGGCTACATGAATCTGTTCGTGTTCTTCATGCTGATGCTGGTGCTGGCGAACAACTACCTGTTGCTGTTCGTCGGCTGGGAAGGCGTCGGCCTGTGCAGCTATCTTCTGATCGGGTTCTACTTCCATAAGAAGTCCGCCGGGGACGCGGCCAACAAGGCGTTCATCGTGAACCGCATCGGGGACGCGGGCTTCATTCTGGGTATGCTTCTGATGTTTGGAGTGCTCGGCACGGTGCGTTTCGTCGACGTGAACGCGACGCTTACGAGCGGGGGGTTCGCGGCGGAGACGGCCGGATTCGGTGTGCTGAGCCTGATGGCGCTGCTGCTGTTTGTGGGGGCGACGGGCAAGTCGGCTCAGTTCCCCCTGTACGTCTGGCTGCCGGACGCGATGGAAGGCCCGACGCCGGTTTCCGCCCTGATCCATGCGGCGACGATGGTGACCGCCGGTGTCTACATGGTGGCGAGATCGAGCGCGTTGTTCATCCTGACACCCGAGACCTCGATGGTGGTGGCGGTGATCGGGGCGTTCACCGCGATTCTGGCGGCCTCGATCGCGCTGGTGCAGAACGACATCAAGCGAGTGCTCGCGTACTCGACGGTGAGCCAGCTTGGTTATATGTTCGTCGCTTGCGGAGTGGGAGCGTATTGGGTGGCCGTCTTCCACCTCTTCACGCACGCGTTCTTCAAGGCGCTGCTGTTTCTCGGCTCGGGATCCGTGATTCACGCGCTTTCGGGCCAGCAAGACATGCGGAAGATGGGCGCGCTGAAAGACAAGATTCCGGTGACGCACTGGACGATGTTTATTGCGTCACTGGCGATTGCCGGCATTCCAGGTTTCGCGGGGTTCTTCTCGAAGGACGAGATCCTGTGGCAGGCATACAGTTCCCCTCTCGGCTCGAAGGTTATTTTCGCGGTTGGGTTGATCACCGCCGGGATGACGGCGTTTTACATGTGGCGGCTGATGTACCTGACGTTCTACGGCAAGTCGCGGGTGGAGCCGGCGGCGGCTGCGCACATTCACGAATCGCCGCGGGTAATGACGATTCCGCTGTCGGTGCTGGCTGTCGGGAGCGTCCTGGCGGGGTGGATCGGGGTGCCGAAGCTGTGGTCGGTTTTCCCGGACGCCTTCCGGACCTTTGAACACTGGCTCGCCCCGGCGCTGGCCTCGGCTTCCGCGCACGTTGCAGAAACGGCGCACCACGATGCCGCGACCGAATGGCTGCTCATGTTGCTTTCGGTGGCGGTGGCGCTGGCGGGCATCTGGCTGGCGCGGTACATGTACGACATCAAGCCCGAGAAGGCCGACGCGCTGGCGAGCTCAGCGCCCGGACTTTATAACACGCTTCTGAACAAGTGGTACGTCGACGAGATTTACGGATTTCTGTTTATTGACGGCATGGCGAAGGGCGGCGGCACTGTCCTTGGGGCGTTCGACAACCGGGTTGTGGATGGCGGCGTCAACGGGGCCGGGTGGTTGACGCGCCTCACGTCAACGGTGTCGATCTGGTGGGACACCTGGATCATCGACGGTTCGGTGCGGCTGATGTCCTTTCTGGTCAAGCTGTCTTCCTACCCGATGCGGATTCTTCAAACCGGTCAGTTCCAGGCCTACGCGCTGGCCTTCGTGCTGGGCGTACTGATCTTTTTCGGTTACTACATGATGCGCTGATCCCATGAACGAGCACTTGTTGAGTATCGTCCTGTTCACGCCGCTGGCCGGCATGATCGTGCTGCTGTTCATGCCGGCGGCGAAGAAGAACCTGATCCGCGTCTGGGCGAACCTGGTCGCACTGGCCGGGTTCCTGGTTTCGATCCCGCTGGTGATGCGCTACGACCGCACGTCGGCCGGGTTCCAGATGATCGAGAAGTTTGACTGGATCCCGGCACTCGGCGCCAAGTACTACGTCGGAATCGACGGCATCAGCCTGCTGCTGGTGATGCTGACGACACTGGTGGGTTTCCTGGCGATCCTGTCGTCGTGGAGCGCGGTCGAAGACCGGCTGAAATCGTACTACGCGATGTTCCTGCTCCAGCAGACAGGAATGATCGGCGTGTTCCTCGCCCTCGACTTCTTCCTGTTCTACGTGTTCTGGGAAGTGGTGCTGGTGCCGATGTACTTCATCATCGGCGTCTGGGGAGGGCCGCGGAAGCTTTACGCGGCGATCAAATTCTTCCTGTACACGCTGGCGGGCAGCGTATTGATGCTGCTCGGCATCCTGACGCTGTACTTCCAGCACTTCCGGCAGTTCGGCTTCTACACGTTCGAGATCGCCGACCTGATGAAACTGGACCTGCCGCTCGGGCTCCAGCAGTGGGTGTTCTGGGCGTTCTTCATCGGGTTCGCCATCAAGGTGCCGATGTTCCCGTTCCACACCTGGCTTCCGGACGCGCACGTGGAGGCGCCTACGGCCGGTTCGGTGATCCTGGCCAGCGTGCTGCTGAAGATGGGCACCTACGGGTTCATCCGCTTCTCGCTGCCTCTGCTGCCCAAAGCGTCGATTGAGCCGTGGATCGTGCAGGTGCTGATCGGACTGTCGATCGTGGGCATCATCTATGGGGCGCTGGTCAGCCTGATGCAGCGGGACTGGAAGAAGCTGGTGGCGTACTCCTCGGTGAGCCACCTGGGCTTCTGCACGCTAGGCATTTTTGCGCTCAACCCGAACGGAATCGCCGGGAGCGTGATCCAGCAGGTCAACCATGGCATCTCGACGGGGATGCTCTTCTTGATCGTTGGCGTGATTTACGAGAGGCGGCACACGAGGGAGATCAAGGAATACGGCGGGCTCGCGCACGTGATGCCGATTTACTCCATCGTGTTCGCATTCGCGATGCTGAGCTCGGCGGGACTGCCGCTTTTGAACGGGTTCGTGGGCGAGTTCACGATTTTGCAGGGAGCGTTTGAAGAAAACCGGGCGTGGGCGGCGTTCGCCGTTACCGGCGTGATTCTCGGCGCGGCCTATCTTCTGTGGCTCTACCAGCGCACGATGCTTGGCCAGGTGACCAACGCCAAGAATCTGAAACTCCCCGACCTGAGCCTGCGCGAAGTGGCGGTATTTCTGCCGTTGATCGCCTGGTCGATCTGGATTGGCGTCTACCCGAAACCGTACTTCGAGATTCTCGAGAAGCCGGTGGCCCAACTCGTTGAGCGTGTGCGGCCGGGTTACTTCCAGGGAGGGGCCCAGGCGAAAACGGATCTTGGCCGGCCGGCCCCCCGGCCGGGGGCGTGGATGCCCGTCCAACAGGAGGCGGCCCGATGAGCCAGTTTTACACCAGCACCGATCACTTTGTTCTGGTTCCGGCCATCATGCTGGCGCTGTTCGGCTGCGCTGTGCTGCTGTTCGACTTCTTCTTGTTCCCCGACCCGAGGCAGCGGAAGTGGCTGCTGATCTTCGTGATACTTGGGATCGTTTTTACAGGGACCGGGCTGTGGCGGCAGCAGAGTTATCTCGCGTCGCAGGGGATCAACGAGTTGACGGCCTTCGGCGGATCACTGACCGTAGACGGCTTCGCATTGTTCTTCAACTGGGTGTTC